>NZ_WJIE01000015.1 GCF_009649845.1 Polyangium spumosum | reverse complement strand
CGGGCGATAACATCACGATGGACATCGAGCTCATCGCGCCGGTCGCGCTCGAGGAGCAGATGCGGTTCGCGATCCGCGAGGGTGGGAAGACCGTCGGCGCGGGCATCGTGACGAAGATCCTCAAGTAAGGAAGAAGCAGCGTCATGGCCGACACCACGAAGATCCGGATCCGCCTCAAGGCGTTCGATCACCAGCTTCTCGACAAGTCCACGAGCGACATCGTCGAGACCGCGAAGCGAACGGGCGCGCACGTCGCGGGCCCCATCCCCCTGCCCACGGAGATCCGCCGCTACACGGTCCTCCGCGGACCGCACGTCGACAAGAAGTCGCGCGAGCAGTTCGAGATCCGCACGCACAAGCGGCTCCTCGACATCATCGAGCCGACGCAGCAGACCCTCGACGCCCTGATGAAGCTCGATCTTTCGGCCGGCGTCGACGTCGAGATCAAGAGCTAGGAGCGCGCCATGAAAGTCAACGTCTACAACCTCAAGCGGGAGCAGGTCGGCGAGATCGACCTTTCGGACGAGGTCTTCGGCGCCGAGGTGAAGGAGCAGCTCTTCTACGAGGTCGTCAAGGCCCAGCTCGCCTCGCGGCGCGCGGGCACGAAGGCCACGAAGGAGCGCAGCGCGGTGGCCGGCTCGTCGAAGAAGCTCTACCGCCAGAAGGGCACCGGCCGCGCTCGTCAGGGGTCGATCCGCGCCCCGCACCACGCGGGCGGCGGCATGGCGCACGCGCTCGAGCCGCAGGACTGGTCCTACCGTCCGCCGCGCAAGGTGCGCATCGGCGCGCTGAAGAGCGCGCTCTCCCTGTACGCCAAGGAGGGTCGCCTCATCGTCCTCGACAGCCTCGAGCTGCCCGAGATCAAGACGAAGGCGATCGTCGACGCGCTCGGGGCGCTGCAGGCGGGCAAGAAGTCGCTCGTCGTCGACAGCGCCTCGAACGAGAAGCTGGTGAAGTCGATCCGCAACCTCGACGCGCACCAGTTCTTGCCGCCGGAGGGCGTCAACGTGTACGACCTCCTCCGCCACGACCACCTCGTCGTCTCGAAAGAGGCGGCCAAAGCGCTCGAAGCGCGCTGCCTTCGGTAGAGGAACACGCCATGCAGCCCGAGCACATCATCCGTCGGCCGATCATGCTCACCGAGAAGTCGGCCCGGCTCCGCGAAGATAACAACAAGGTCATCTTCGAGGTGCGCCGCGACGCGAACAAGATCCAGATCAAGGACGCGATCCAGGCGCTCTTCAAGGTCGGCGTGGTCGAAGTGAACACGCTCGTCATGCGCGGCAAAGAGAAGCGCATGGGGCGCGGCTACGCCAAGCTGCACAACTGGAAGAAGGCGATCGTCACCCTCAAGCCGGGCGACCAGATCCAGTTCTTCGACGAGGAGAAGTCGGAGTAAGCCATGGGTATCAAGAGCTTCAAGCCGACGTCCCCCGCGCGGCGTTACTACTCGGTCAGCGACTTCAAGGAGATCACGAAGGTCGAGCCGGAGCGCTCCCTCGTCGAGAAGCAGACCTCGACGGGCGGGCGTAACAACCTCGGCCGGATCACCTCGCGGTTCCGCGGCGGTGGCCACAAGCAGCGCTACCGGATCATCGACTTCCGGCGCGACAAGATCGGCATCCCCGCGACCGTCGCCGCCATCGAGTACGATCCGAACCGCACCGCTCGTATCGCCCTGCTCCACTACGTCGACGGCGAGAAGCGCTACATCCTCGCCCCCGACGGCCTCGCCGTGGGCGCGAAGCTGGTCGCGAGCCGCAACGCCGACATCAAGCCCGGCAACAGCCTCACGCTGCGCTACATCCCGCCCGGCACCTCGATCCACAACATCGAGGTCAAGAAGGGCAAGGGCGGCCAGCTCGTGCGCTCCGCCGGCGTCGCCGCGCAGCTCATGGCCAAGGACGGCGACTACGCCCAGGTGCGCCTGCCGAGCGGCGAGATCCGCAAGGTGCACCTCGATTGCCGCGCCACGATCGGCCAGGTCTCGAACCCCGATCACGCGAACATCAGCCTCGGCAAGGCGGGTCGTTCGCGGTGGCTCGGCCGCCGTCCCCACAACCGCGGCGTCACCATGAACCCCGTCGATCACCCGATGGGCGGCGGCGAGGGCCGCACCTCCGGCGGTCGTCACCCCTGCTCGCCCTGGGGTCAGCTCGCCAAGGGCCTGAAGACTCGCAACAACAAGCGGACCGACAACATGATCGTTCGTCGGCGCGGAACCAAGGGTTGAGCCATGCCGCGTAGCATCAAGAAGGGCCCCTTCGTCGACGGCCACCTGATGGAGAAGATCCAGACGGCCCAGGCCACGGGCGGCCCCAAGAAGGTCATCAAGACCTGGTCCCGCAGGTCCACCATCGTCCCCGACGCCGTGGGCCTCACGTTCGCCGTGCACAACGGCCGCAAGTTCGTCCCCGTGTTCGTCACGGAGAACATGGTCGGCCACAAGCTCGGCGAGTTCGCCCCGACCCGCACCTTCCACGGCCACTCCGGCGACAAGAAGGCGAAGGTCGGCAAGGGTCGCTGAAGAGCGTCCCCAGGGAGTTTCACAGGACAACCTGTGGAGCTCCCCCTCGAGAAGAGCTCGTCTCCTCGCTCCGGCGAGCGACGAGCTCTTCTCTTTTTCGAAGCGCGAGGTGCGTGCAGATCAGCGCGACTTGAGCGCGGCGATCGCTTCCTTGAGCTTCGGATCCTTCGACATCCGGCAGCTCCGGCTCATCAGCATCAGCCAGCCGAGCGCGCGTGAATCTCCCTCGTCACGCGCCCGGTCGATCAGCGCGGCCTTGTCATCGCAGCTCTTCGCGGTCTTGAGATCGAACGCGATCCGCATGGCAGGCGTCCCGCGGCTTCGAACCTCGTCCTGCTTCAGGAGCTCGGCGGCGCGCTCGGCCGCCTTCGAGCCGCCCTTGCTCGTGACCAGGTAGTAGAGGATGTCCGGCCCGCGTTCGCCCATCTTCGAGCGGATGAGGTCGAAGACCTTGTCGGCCTCGGCGCCGCCCGCGAAGCCCGCCTTCGACGCGAGATCCACGATGTCGCCCCGCACGTCCGCGTCGTCCGGCGAGTGAGGATCCACGGCCACGAGCGACTCCAGCGTCGCCGTCGCGTCCTTCAGCTTGCCGCCGCGCACCTCCTTGGAGAGCCGCGTCCGGAGCTCTCGCGAGTTGCCCGCGACCGGCGCCGCCCGCGGCTCGTCCTCGTCCTCGTCCTCGTCGTTCGAGGTGACGGCCGTGCGCGAGGTGCCCGAGGCGCTCGTGCTGCCTTTGGCCTCGTCGAGGTCCGGGAACGGGGAGGAGCGCACGGCGATGGCCAGCACGATCACCGCGACGATGCTGGCCGCGCCCGCGATGCCGAGCACGACGGGGCGGGGGAGGGGCGCAGCGGGATCCGGGGCGCGATCGGGCGGCGTGCCGGCGATGGTCATGACGTGGGCAGAGAATAGCGGAGCTTCGGTCCGCTGGGTTCGTCGTTCGACGGGAGGGCACGCGCTGGAGGCGTGCCCTGGCCCTCAGAACGTGCCGCGGAGGCCCAGGTGGGCCGGACCTACGACGAGCTCGGTCCGTGCGGCTTCGGGCTTCTTGTCCTTCTTCAGGCTGAGCACGAAGAGCGTCGCGCCTGCGGCCACGCCGACGGCGCCCACGATGAGGCCCACGTTGGCGACCGTCTGCTGCATCTTGCCCTTGTCGACGTCGCCTTGCCTGTCGGCCGGGCAGGGGCCGCCGCAGGCCGCCTGCAGGTCGTCGTAGGTCGCGTTCGACATCGAGCCGAAGACCGCGAACGTCACGAAGCCGGCCACGCCGAGGCCGCCGGCCGCGAACGCGCCGATGCGCATCCCCGACATGCCTTTGCCGGCGTCGCTGCCTCCGTCGCCGCTGCCGTCGCCGCTGCCGTCGCCGCTGCCGTCGCCGGCGCTGGCGAAGCCGAGCTGCACCGTCCGCGACTCGCCGGCCGCCGGGGTGATCGACTGCGTCGCGGCGGGTTTGCCCGGGCTCTCGAGGCGGATCTCGACGCTGCCGGGTGTCGCGGGGAAGGGTTTGCCCCAGCGATCCTGGGGCACCTCGATGCCGCCGATGGTGAGCCGCGCGCCGCTCTCGGGCGTCGTCACGTCGACGCTCACGAGCGCGATCTTCGGGTTGAGCTCGTCGCGCTCGAGCTTCGCGGTCTCGCCGGTCTGCGCGTACTTCTCGCCTGCGGTCTGGGCCTCGGCCGCCACCTTGTCGAACTCGACGTAGGCCTCGGCGAGCTTGCCCATCTCGCGCAGAGAGCGAGCGATGTAGAGGTGCGAGTTCGGGCTCTGCACCTTGCCGTACGAGGTGCGGAAATCCTCGATGGCCTCGGCGTACTTGCCGGCTTTGAAGAGGTTCGCGCCGCTCTCGAACTTCTTCTTCGCCTCGGCGACGTCCGCTGGGGAGGGCGCGGATGCCGCGGTCGGGGCTTGCGCGTGGGCGACGCTCGGCTCGAGGACCGAGAGCGCGGGGAGGGCAACGAAGAGGGCTGCGGTCGCGGTTGTTCTCATTCGCACGGCGCTCAGATTCCGGTGGGATCGAACTTGGGGGTTTTCTTGGTGGTCTTGTTCGTCGTCTTGCTCGTCCCGGTGGACGGCGGACGAACGGTCTTCGTCGTGGGCGCCTTCCACGTGGTCGGCGCCTTGTTGACGGCGGTGGCAGCCTGCGTCGGCTCGGGCGGCGGCGTCTCGGCGGCGGGCTCCTCGGGCTTCGGCTCCTCGGGCTTCGGCTCCTCGGGCTTCGGCGCCTCGGCCGTCGGCGGCGGCTCGGGCTGCTTCGCCTCCGTCGGCGTCGGCGTCGGCGCGGCTTCTGCGGTGGGCGCTTGCTCCGTCGTTGTCGGCGCTGGTGTCTCGGGTTTGTCCCCGCCGCCCGAGAAGGCCATGACGACCCCGGCGATCGCGACGGCGGCGATGCCACCGACGACCATGATCGTGCGCTTTTTCTTCTGCGCCGCCTGCGCTGCGACGAGCGGATCGTCGTCGTCCGTCGCGGTCGGCTGCGCGGCCGTCGGGACCGGCACGCTCGGCAGCGTCTCGAGACGCGCCGGGGGCGGCGCGGCCGGTACGTCGAGGCCTGGCGCGGGCAGCTCGTTCGTCACGGCGCTGTCCGAGATCTCGCCGGCCTTCGCCGCCGGGACGTCCGGCTTCGAGTCGACCTTCGGCCCGTCGAGGGGCGGCGGGATGCTCAGGCGTTCTGCGGCGAGGTTCGCGTCGGCTGCGGCGATCGCGGCGCGCAGCTCGGCGGCGCGTTTCGCGTTCGCCTCGCCGATCACCTTGCGCACGAAGTCCGCGACGTCCTCGTCCGTGATCGGCGAGCCGACCTGCGACGCGACTTGATCGAGCGCGCGTTGCATCTCGGCGGCCGTCGAGTAGCGCTTCGTCCGGTCCTTCTCGAGCGCCTTCAGGATCACCTTCTCGAAGTCCGCGTGGATGCTCGGTACGAGCTCGCGCGGCGGGATCGGATCCTTCAGCGCGATGTTCTCGACCGTCTTGAACTCCGTCTCCCCGCGGAACGGGTGCAGGCCGGTGACCATCACGTAGAGCAGCACGCCGAGCGAGAAGAGGTCGCTGCGACGATCGAGCGGCAGGCCGCCGAGCTGCTCGGGCGAGAGATACGGCGTCTTGCCTTTGACGACGCCCTCGGCGCGCGTGACGTAGAGCCGCCCGCGCGATTTCGCGACCCCGAAGTCGGCGATCTTCGCGAAGCCGGACGTCGAGATCAGGATGTTGCCCGGCGAGATGTCGCGGTGGACGAGATCGACGAGGGCGCCGTTGTCGTCGCGCAGCTCGTGCGCGGCGTGCAGGCCCGCGCAGATCTGCGAGGCGAGGCGCAGGATGATGTTCTGCGGGATCCCGCCGAGCGTCTTCGCCGCCTTCTGCACCGTGCTGAGCGTGTCGCCCTCGACCCACTCCATCACGATGTAGAGGATGTCGTCCTGCTCGCCGAGGTCGAAGATCTCGACCACGTTCGGGTGCCGGATCCGGGCCGCGACGCGCGCCTCGTCGAGGAACATCGTCTCGAAATCCGGATCGTCGGAGACGTCCGGCAGCATCGTCTTGATCGCGACGGTCTTCTGGAAGCCGCGTGATCCTTGCAGGCGCGCGGCCCAGACGGACGCCATGCCGCCCTTCGCGACGCGCAGCAGGATCTCGTAACGCCCGAGCGTGCTGCCCGGCTTGAGGCGGTCGAGCGCGGTCGCCTTCGTGCGCGAGACGGGCGCGTCGGCGTTGTCGCTGTCGGCCGACGAGGGGCCGGTCGTCGGCGTCTTCGTGACGACGGTCGGCATCTCCGACTTCGTCGCCACGACGTGCTCGGGTTTGTCCTCGACCTTCGGCTCCTCGGCCTTGGCCTCCTCGGGCGCCTTGGCTTCGGCCTTGGGCTCGTCGGGCTTCGGCGTGTCCTTCGCCTCGGGCTTCGGCGTGTCCTTCGCCTCGGCCTTCAGCGCCTCGGCCTTGAACATGCCGGAGTCCTCGTCGATCTCGACGTCCTCTCCGGGCAGCGACTCCGCGATCGGGCGGGCCGGCGGCGGCTTGGGGAGCTCGGGCTTCGCGCCGACCACGGGCGGGGCCGGGGGCTTCGGCAGACCGAGCTTCGGCGGCGGCGGCACCTTCGGCGGCGGCGGCGCGGGCGGCTTCTTCGCCTCCGCGGCCGGCGCGGCCTCGGGTTTGTCCGCGGCCTTCACCTCGGCGGGCTCCTTCGCTTCTGCCACTGGCTCGGGCTTGCCGCCGGGCTTCGGCACGGAGACCGCGGGCTTCGGTGGCTCGACGCCGCCGACGAGCGTCTTCTGACGGACCATCGGCTTCGGCGCGCCGAGCTTCGGCAAAGGCGAAGCTCCGGGCGCGGCGCTTTCGTCTTTTTTGGCGGCGGGCGCGGGCGCCGTCACGGCGGGCGTCTTCGCGCCGAGCGGCGCCTTGCCGTTGGCTGCGGGCGTCGCGACGCCGACGACCGTCGACTGCGGCGGACGCACGGGCGCGGCGGGTCCCGGCTTCGGCGCTGCGGGCGACGCGGCCGGCGCTGCGGGCGCCTTCGAGGCGAGCTTCTCCACGACCGCGCCCACGTCCTCGGGCTTCGCGAGCTCTCCCGCGGGGATGCTGCGGAACGCCTCGAGCAGGGCATCGAGCGACGCGCGTTTCGCGGGATCACGCTCGAGCGCCTTCGGCAGCGCCTCTTCCACGGAGGCCGGCAGGCCGTCGATCGTCACCGACGACAGCTCCTGGATCGGCCCCGAGAGGACCTTCTGCACGACGGCGGCCTCCATCTTCGAGGCGAAGAGCCGCTGCTTGGCGAGCAGCTCCCACAGGATCACGGCTGCGGCGAACACGTCACCTTTGGGCTCGATGTTGCCCGTCGGCGCGCCGGCCGTCGCGGCGCTCATCGCCTTCACCCGCTCGGGCGGCGCGTAGGCGAGCCGGTCCTGCTTCATGATCCCGTGTGGTCCGAGCTTGGCGAGGGCCCGCGCCCAGCCGAGGCCGCCGACGCGCGTCACGCCGTCCTTGCCCACGAGCACGTGGAACGGGCTCAGCTCTCCGTGCGCGATCGGCTCGCTCTGCGCGTGCGCGGCCGCGAGCCCTTCCAGCATCTCGAGGCCGATGCGCAGCGCGACGGGCAGCGGGATGCCGGCGGTCTTCGCGTTCGCGACGAGCGACGAGAGCGGCTCCCCTTCGAAGTGTTCCGAGACGACGAAGATCTCGCCGTCGCCGACGCCCGTCTCCACCATCGGCACCACGTTCGCGTGCGAGAGCAGCTTGCCGTTCTTCGCGTCACGCAGGAAAGCCTCGGCGACCTCCGGCTTCTTCGTGACGTGCTTGTGAAGACGGAGCACGACGTAGCTCTTCGTGCTGCCTTCGGTTCGAGCGAGCCAGGTGGACGCCACGCCACTGCCGGCCATCTCCCGCGTCAACTCGTATTTGCCGAGCTTCGATGCCGATCCAGTGGCAGTCTGAGTATCGAGCGCCATTGCCGTCGCATGCTATCAGGTTCGTAGAAGCCGGATCCAGCAAGCATTTCAGGTTGCGCGGCCTTCGTCTCTCGCGAGTAGCCTCGCACGCGAAGCGAAGGCGCGCCGGAACGGGGTGGCGACGCACACGTTCTCCCTGGGCTCGCATGTGACCATGTCTGCTGCGCCGTTTCCCTCGCGTCCACGCCTCGCCGATCACGCCGTCGTCAGGCGCCACCGCGTGGGCAGCGAAGACTTCTGGGTCCTGCACGATCAGCGCTCGGGCCTCGCCTACCGCCTCGGCGCGCGCGAGTGGGGCTTGCTCGCGCAGGCCGACGGCTCGCGGGATCTCGAGGGCATCGTGGCGGCGGCCTCTCGCGCCTCCGCCTTCGCGAAGGTCGACACCTTGCGTGTGTTCCTCGGCGCTCTGCACGAGGCCGGCCTGCTCGAAGAGGGCGTCGCGCCGCTGCCCGAGCCGAAGCCTCGCGCCGCGTCACGCCCGCTCGATCCGCTGCCTGGCTTCTCGCTCGCGTGCGACGGCCGCGGGAGCTGCTGCCGATTCTACGCCTCCGTAATATTCCGGCCCGTCGAGGAGGCCCACGCCCGCGCGCTCCTGCCGCGCGTGCTCGACGCCGGCGATCACCCCGAGCGCGCGTTCACGCCGCTGCACGGCTCCTCTCCTTGCGGCGCGACCTCCGTGCCCCTCGTCGACGGCCGCTGCGCGTACCTCGACGACGGCGGGCTCTGCCGCTTGCACGCGGCGCGGGGCGCCCAGGTGAAGCCGCTCGGCTGCCAGACGTTCCCCGCGCTCTTCGTCGACGATGGGGAGGCCGTGCGGATCGCGCCCGCCGTCGAGTGCGCCTGCGTGCTCGCGAGCGCGCTCGATCCGCGGCCCGAGGGCGCTCCCCTCGTCCCCGAGGGCGCTCGACGCTCGGAGGATCTCGACGAGGGGATCCTGATCGTCGAGCTGCCCGAGACGCTCCCCCTCGCGCCCGGGAGGAGCGGGGCGCGCGCCGATCTCGTCCGCTTCCTGCGCGCCGTCGCCGAGGCCCCGCCGCCGCGTGACACGGCGCACGCGCTCGTCGCCCTCGCCGACGTGGTCGAGACCTCGGGCCTCGATCCCGCCCTCGCGACGCGCGCCCTCGCGGCGCCCGCGCCCCCCGATGCCGAGCTCTTCCGCCCCTTCTTCGCCGCCCTCGCGACGCGCGCCGCCCGCCGCGCCCGCATCGACGCGACCTTCCGCGCCGAGCGTGATCTCGCGCGCCGCGTCGTTTGCTGGATCGAAGCCGCCGCCCTCGCGCTCGCCGAGGATCCGGCCCTCGTCGCGCGCCTCCTCGCAGCGCCCGCGTCCATCCCGCGCGCACGCGCCGAGGCCTTTTACCTGCGCGCCGGCGCTCATGCCTACCAGCTCGTCTCCGTCGACCTGCCCCTCGCGTTTGCCCTCCGCGATCGCGCCGCGCGTGTCCTCCTCGCGCGCGCCTTGCCCCTCGTGATCACGCCCGACGACACGCGCGACGAGCCCGCGCTCGAACACCCGCTCGCCCTCGTCGAGGCGACGCTGCGCGGTCACGGGCTCGAGGCGTACGCCCACGACGTGCTCGATCTGCGCTGAACCTGCGATCGCCGTGCAGGCCGGCGCTTCGAGGTCATAACGATCCGAGGAGGATCGAGCCCATGACGATCACGCGGGGGGATCGGGGAGCGCTCATCGAGCGGCTGCTCTCCATCATGGATCAGAAGAACCACTGGGCCTGGCCGAAGCTCACGAAGCCGGGCCTGTCGCGCGCCGCGCTCGCCGCGCACTTCCGCCACGAGTTCCACACCTACGTGCGCGACTTCCCGGTGCTGCTCGCGCGTGTCCTCGGCCAGGGCCCGCCCGCCGACGTGCGTATCGCGCTCGCCGAGAACCTCTACGAAGAGCAGACCGGAAAGCTCAGCCTTGGCGTCCCGCATCCGGCCCTCTTCCTCGAGATGATCGACGGCCTCGGCATCGATCGCGCCTCGATCGAAGACCCGTCGATCCCCCTCGAACCCGAGGCCCTCGCCTACCGCGCCATGCTCGACCGCGTCAGCGCGAGCGCGCCGTGGCAGATCGGCGCCGCGGTCCTCACCATCTTCGTCGAGGGCAGCGTGCACGAGCGCGCCGAGCTCGAAGGGACACGGAACCTCCCGCCGATCGACGAGGCCATCCGCGCGCACCCCATGGTCCTGCACTACGGCTGTCCTCCCGAGCGTATGCGCCTCGCCCGCGCCCACCGCGCCGTCGAGGGAGGCCACCGCCGCGACGCGTGGACCATGCTCCTCACGCACGTCCCTCCCGAGGGCGAGCTCGCCGACGCGATCGTCCACGCGATGACCGAGGCGCTCACGCTCTGGCAAGCCTACCGCTCGGCCGTCGCGCGCCACCTCGCCTGATCATCGCACCTCCACCTTCCGCGTCTCGCCGAGCGCCGCCTCGCGCGTGCGGCTCGCCGCGGCCTTCACCGCGTCTCCGACCGTCGCGCGCGAGAGCCGCGACGCCACCTCTCGCGCCGCGTGCAGCGCAGGCAACGAGACCACGACGAACAGCACGAGCGTCGCCGTGATCGTCATCCCCGCCGCGCCGCCGTGACCGCCCCGCGCGGCCGGGCGCATCGACGCGCCTCGTGTCCGCGAGAACCCCGTCGCGGACGGGTGCGCGCCCATGAAATCGCCGAGCGCCTCCTCCAGCGCGACCCGCAGCGCCCGCGCGTCCTCCGGCCGGCGTCGTTCGTCCTTCTCCAGGCAGCTCGCCACGAGCCGCCGCGCGCCTTCTGGCACCCAGCCTGGCAGCGGGGCCGGCTCTTCCGAGAGCACGGCCTCGATCACCGCGTCCACGTCCGTCCCGTCGAACGGCGCCCGCCCCGCGAGCGCCTCGTACAGCACCGCCCCGAGCGCCCACAGATCCGCGCGCCCGTCCACGCCCCCCTCGCCGCGCGCCTGCTCCGGGCTCATGTACTGCGGTGTCCCGAGCTCCTCCGGCGCGCCCTCGTTCGGCTCGCTCGTCCGCGAGCTGATCCCGAAATCGAGCAGCTTCGGCACGCGGCCCTCGCCCGGTACGTCCGCGAGGAAGATGTTCTCCGGCTTCACGTCCCGGTGCACGATCCCACGCGCGTGGATCGCCTCGAGCCCGCGACAGACCTCGATCGCGATCGAGAGCGCCTCCGCGACGGGCAGCGGCGCGCGCGGGCGCAGCCTCTCGGCGAGCGTCTCGCCGCGGAGCAGCTCCATCACCAGGAAGACGCGACGTGGCTCGGCCTCGCCTGTGTCGAGGACACCCACGACGTTCGGGTGGCAGACCTGCGCGGCGATGTGCGCCTCGCGCACGAAACGTGGAGCGAAGCTGCCGTCGCTCTCGGGTGGTGAGAGCTTGAGGGCCACGTCGCGCCCGATCCGTTCGTCGCGGGCCCACCACACGGTCCCCATCCCGCCTGCGCCGATCGCCCGGATCAGCCGGTATCGCTCCCCCAACAGCTCGCCCGCTCGGGCCATGCTCCCCCTCCGAGGGAGGAACGTGCGTGCAGAAACCGCGCCGCCGTTCTCCCCGGGAAAACCCCGGGGTCAGAGGCCGCGGAGGACGTGCGTCGACAGCGCCTCGCCGAGCGCGCGGTAGCCGCGTTGCGTGAGGTGCACGCCGTCGCTCGCCGCGCGCGCCGGCGACTCCGTGGCCCACGCCTTGATCGAGCCCTCGCCGCCCATGACGTTGTACGTGTCCCAGAAGCTGCACCCCGCCTGCCGCGCGCCCTCGCGGATCGCGTCTCGAACGAGCGGCGTGCGTACGCGGGCGTCCGCGCGATCCGTCGGCGCGAGCGCCAGACAGTCCGTGTCGGGCGCGAAGCGGCGGATCCGCTCCACGATCCGCACGAGCCTCTGCGTGTACTTCACCGGATCCACCGCCGGGATGTCGCCTGCCTCGTTCGTCCCGTACTCCAGCACCACGAGCGAGGGCTTGCGCCGGGCGAGCTCGGCCCCGAAGCTCGCCTCGTCCCAGGCGAGCGGCGTCCCGAGCCGCGCCCCGTTGATGCCCAGCGTGTCGAGCACCACGCCCGGCTTCTCGGCCGGATCCGTCTCGATCACCACCCCGCAGAGCTCGGGGTTTCCGCGTGTCGGCGCGACCTGCAGCGTCTCGCGCCCCTCGCTGACGAGCACGAGGTGCCGGAGCTCGCCCGGCGGCTCGGTCGCGGTCGCGCGGATCTTCGTCTTCGGCCCCGATCCCAGGGAGACCTCGAGCTCGTCGCCGGGCGAGCGCAGCCGGTAACACACGTCCCACGAGAGCCGGCTCTGGAGCCCCTCGTCCGTCACCTTCACCCGCGCCCGGCCGCTCCCTGCTGGGCCCGTCGTCACCACGCCGCCGAGCCCGAACACGCCGTCGCCCGTCTTCGACGACGTGGCCGGCGCCTTCGGCCGGATCGACCACTTCTCGTCGATCGAGAGCCGCACGCCGTCGTGCCTGTACTGCTTCCAGCCTACGTGGACGAACCCCGGCCCCGCCTTGCCGAACCGCTTCTGCAACACGTCACGCAGCGCGCCCGTCCAGAAATCCGCCTGCCCGTGTGAGTCGCCGAGCCAGAGGATCCGCACGTGCGCCTTGCGAGCGCCCCGGCCGAGCTCCCGCAGCGCCGCCTGGAACCGCGCGAGCTCGGGCTCGCCCGCCGGCAGAGCTTCCGCCGGAGCCGCAGCCTCCTCGGCCGGGGCGGCGGCAGCCGACGTGATCGGCGCGGCAACACTCGCCGAGGCGGAAGGCGCGGGCGCGTCGACCGACGCCGACGGAGAGGCGGACGCGACGGGGCGCGGCGCGCTGGGTGCGGTGTCGGTAGGCGGCCGATGTTCGCCCCCACAGGCCGCGGCGGCGAGCGCGATCAAAAGGGGGCAAAGACCCTCACGAGAACGGATCGTACACCTCCGCTTCTCCCCCTGGAGACGCCGACGGTGGCCGCGGCGCGCGCCGCGTGTTCACGTGCTCCTCCACCTCGCGCACGAGCTCCTCGGCGTACGCTTCGAACGGCGGGCACATGATCCCCGTCCCCGCGAGCGCGCTCGTCGCGGCGCGCGCGTCGTACCGCGCGGCCCGCGCGATCTGCTCCAGGAACGCCTTGGGGCTGCGCACGACGCGCTCGATCCCCGGTGTACGCAGGAGCATCGCCGCCGCGCCCGCGGGCACCTGCCGCAGCGCGCTGCCCCTCGCCCTCGCCGCCCGCGCCAGCACCTCGAAGAACCGCCGCGCCGAGATCGGGTGTGGATCCACGAGGTGGAACGTCTTGCCCCGCGCCCCTTCCATCCGCCCGATCGCGCACGCCGCGCGGGTCACGTACTCCATCGGCACCACGTGCACCGGCGCGTCGCCTCGGTGCGGCAGCGGCAGCGGGATCTCTGCCGGCGTCGTCAGCGAGAGCAGCGCCGTGAGGTGCAGCGCGTCCAGCCGATCGCTCGGCCCCGACGCCCCGACCACGGCCGCGGGCCGCACGATCACGATCGGCGCGTCCTTCATCACCCGCCGCGCGAGCGCCTCGGCCTGCATCCGCGCCTGCGACGCCTCGTCGTGGAACACCTGCCCTGCTTCGAGATCCTCCTCGTACACCACGCCCGTCCGGTCCCCCGACACCGCCGTCGACGAGTGCACGACCAGCGCCTCGAGCGAGCTCGCCGCCCGCGCGAGCTCCAGGATCTCCGCCGTCGTCGCCACGTTCGCCCGCGCCGCCTCCGCCTCGTCGATGCCGACCCACGCCGCGTGTGCCGCGTGGTGGATCCGATCGACCTCCGAGGCGAGCTGCCGGTACTCCGCGCCCGAGAGCCCGAGGTCCATCGCCGCCGGATCCCCTTCGAGCAAACACGTCCGCGCGGCCTCGGCCTGCCCGAGCGCCCCGAGCGCCCGATCGGCCTCGGCCCTCTCCTCGGCCCGCGTCACCACGTACACGAACGCGCGCGGGTTCGTGGCGAGCACGTGCTCGGTGATCCTCTGCGCGTAGAGCGAGGGGAACCCGTTGATCAGCACGACCTCGTCGTGACCTGGGCGGGGCACGCGCCGAGCTTACCCCATGCGAACCTCGTCGACCGGGGTGAAACAAGCCCGCGATTCGTACTAGCCTGGGGACATACGATGACCGCCCACGCCCGTCCTCGACGTGTCGCGACCCGCCTCGCCCGCGGGCTCCTCCTCGCCGCCGCCCTCGCCCTGCCCGCCCTCGGCGCGGCGGGTTGCAAGGACGATCCGCCGCCGCCGCAGAAGGTCGCGCCGCTCGAGCCGATCCCCGCGCCGGCTGGCCTGCTCGCCGAGGTCTTCGTCCCGAACCCCGACGAGGCCTGGCAGAAGGCCCGCGCGGCCGTGGGTGGCCCGGCGCTCTTCCTGCCCTCGAACGCGAGCAACCTCGCGATCACGCTGCTCGGCTTGCCCCTCGCCGTCTCGGCCGAGATCGACGGCAACATCCCGCTCGTCGCCGCGCTCGTCGAGCGCCCCGGCGGCGGCCGTCCGCGCGCCACGCTGGGCATCCACGTGCGCGACGCCGGCAAGATCGAGACCCTGCTCGTGAAGGGCGAGAGCGCGCGTTTTCAGCTCCGCGTCGACGAGAAGACCTCCATCACCCTGCTCGAGAGCAAGGACGGCGGCGCGCGCCCGCTCGCGCTCGGCCTGCTCGGCAACTACCTGCTCGTCGCGCAAGACACGGCCGACCTGCTCGAGATCGGCCCGTACGTCGCCCGCACCTTGCCCGCGGCGAAGATGCCGAAGGCGCACGTCTCGATCGAGCTGCCGCGTGAGGCGCTCGGCGGCCCGATCGAGAAGGGCCTCCGCTCGGGCTGGGAGAGCCTGCGCCCGCGCGCCCGCACCGGCGACAAGGCGCCCACGCCCCTGCCGAATCCGCTGAACGGGCTCATGGACGCGCTGCTCGGCATCCTCGTCGAGCTCGACCACGCGAGCGTCACCCTCGATTTCGACGACCGCGCCGCGCACCTGCGCCTCCACGGGGCGACGCGTGAGGGCTCCACCGGCGCCGCGGACATCGCCGCGATGACCGTCGGCGACCCGCGCCGCATCCTCGCATTGCCGGCCGACACCGACATCGCCATCTTCCTCCAGGACGACGACGTGAAGTCGCGCGCCTCGAACGCGAAGGGATATGCGGACGCCCTCGTCGCGGCGATGGGCAAGGACGTCCCGGAGGACGACCGCGCCGCCCTCACGGCCGCGCTCGTCGCCGTCGCCGAGGGCCGCGGCGACGCCTTCACGGCCGGCGCCGCGCTGCTCTCGACCGGCCCCTCGATGTACGCGCGCAGCGACGTCGCCGACGGCGACAAACTCGACGCGGCCCTCGGCGACCTCTTTGGCCTCGCCAAACGAAAGAGCTTCTCGGCGTGGCTCGGCGAGCACGAGATGGGCGTGACCACGGGCAAGACCGTGATCGAAAACCTCCCCGGCGACATCCGACGCGTCCGCCTCACGCGCGCCGAGGCCAAGGGCGACAAGGCGAGCAAGGACCGAAAGATCAAGCCCGGCGACAAGCCCGCCGCGCCGCCTCCGGAGGGCGTACCGAATACGATCGACGTCCTGTACATGATCGGCAAAGACGGCCTGCTGCTCGCGGCGGGTTATGACGCGAAGGCCTCGTTCCGGAGCGTATGGGAGTCGCCCTCCAAGGAGAACCTCTCCGGCCGCGCCGAGGCGAAATCGGCCATCACGGCCGTCGGCGACGAGACGGCATTCGTCGCCTTCGTGGATCCCCTGCGCCTCCTGAATCGCCGCGCGGGCAAGGCCGAGGCCGGCCCGAGCGCGCCCGTCGTCTTCGCCCTCGGCAAGGGCGGCGAGGGGGCCAAGGCGAACGATCCGTGGATGCGGCTCGATATCGCGAACCTCGCCATTCAGGAGCTCATCAAGCGCCGCGGCGCGCTTTGAGGTGAGCGCCGGGGCGCCGCCCCGGACCCCGCGGGGGCTGTCCGCCCCTGGTGGGAGGAGGGGGGCACGACCTCGGACAGGGTACGTCCGAGCCCTCCGCCTTTTGTCTTGCCCGACCCGTTCGTCCTCCTGATAGATAGGGCCACACCTCATCCGAGGAGGGGATTCCAGATGAGACGAGGGGATTTCTTCGTCGCGGCGTTCGTCGTCGCGGCGCCGGGCGTCGTGTTGCCTGGGTGTTCGTGGTGGTCGGGGGAGAACGAAGAGCGGGGCCGTATGTGCGCGGCTCCGGTGGAGGGAGGCGAATACTGCGTTTCGTCGGGGGACGGGCCCGGACGCGCCTGGCTCCAGGCGGCGGCGAATGGATCGAGGCCCATCGAGATGTGGGCCGAGCCGCCCGAGGGAATGACGCTCGATACGGTCATTTCGAGCCCCGCCGAGATGGAGCGCTGGCTCGGCGACATCGACGATACGCTCGGCTACGTGCGCGAGATGCAGCGATGCGCCGAGTCCTACAGGGCGAGCATGGCGGGCCGGGTGCGGGAGCGGCTCGTGGCGGCGCGGATCGGTCAAAACCAGTTTCTCGCGCAGACGCCGGTAGACGCGGTGGGGCTGTTCGAGGCCGCGCTCGTGTCGAAGGCCCACGCAGAGAAGGAGCCACTCGTCGCGAAGATCGCGGCGGACAAGCTCTCGATGGGTGCGGTGCAGGCGGTCCTGGACCAGGTGACGCTCGACGTCGGGCCGCTCTCGGCGGCGTATGCGACTCTCGCGGCTGATTTCGCGGCGTATCGGGGGACGGAGCCGGCGGAGAGCGAGGCGTATACGAAGTTCGCAGCGGACGCGTCGAAGGCGAGCCTCGCGGAGCTCGACGGGATCGAACAATCGGTCCTGAAGACGGCGCAAGGCGCGAGCGCGGCGCCGCAGAAGATGGTGCTTCGGGGCATGAAGCTCTCGGCCGAGGTGGTGCAATTCGAGGTCAGCTCACAGGAGGCGCTCGCGCCGCACGCCGATTTCATGACCGCGCACGACGCGCCGAACCCAGACATGACCTCCAGCGCGCAACGCTCGATCCACGCGATGCTCGGGTATGTCGAGCGGCGGATTCGTCGGAGTGACCGGGCGGCGATCTCGCTCCTCTTCGGCATCACGATGCGCAGGCAAGCGCTCCAGTTGCTCGGCGAGAGTGAAGCCGTGCGGGCGCAGGTCGTGGAGGCGAAGGTCACGAAGGCCGAGGCGACGTTTCACGAGAGCGCCGAGGCGCAGGTGTTCGCGTTCGAGAAGGCGCCGCCGCTCGGGGTGAAGCTTTCGATCCCGTACCTCGCGAAGCGATACGACGAGGTCACGACTTTATTGCAGATGCGCCCGCTCTGCGAGTTGCCGTCGTCGTCGTGGCGCGAGAAGGGCTGCGCGGCGATGCGCCCCCATTTCAAGGCGGCGGCGACGTACCGCGCGACGACGTTGCCGGGGCTCGTCCAGACGGGGATCACGACGATGAAGGCGCAAGGCTTGGGCGGCGTATTGCTCGACGCAGCCGCCGCGAAGCTCGCCGCGGGGGACGTGAAGGGGGCTGCCGTTTTGCATGATGCCGCGCTCCGCGGCGCGGAGGGGACATGAAACGATTGTGTGCTTTGTGGTTCGTTGTGCTCGTGTTCTTCGCGCCTGCGGGCGCGTGGGCGGGGACGCCGTACAGCGTTCACTGGGAAATCTTCCAGGAGGTCCTCTCGTGCGAAGATGCCCGCCTCGGGCTCCCAGGTGGCGCCTATTTCCACGCGAATGGGTTGCCGCTGGCGACATTTGATGTCCCCGGGGCCTACGACGAGAGCGAGGAGGGATGGCGGAGCAACGAGGCGGAAGCGCCGTTCGACTCGGTGCTCCTGCGCATGGGGACGAACGAGTTTTCCTTTGCCGTCCACAACTCCCGGAACGACGTCTGCGTCTTCTCGCAGAATGTCGTGACCCTCGAGTCGCACCCGCTGGGGATCGAGAAGCCTCTCTTCAACGTTCGCCGCGCCGGCAAGGCCTTCAGCGGCAGCACGCAGGTCGGCTTCACGCTCTCCGAGATCAACCCGCCGCTCGCGCGTGACATCGCGATCCTGGAGGTGGAGATCGCGGCGGAGCGGAGGTGGCTGATCGAGAACGCCTCGAAGGCGGCGGACCTCGCGGAGCGGCTCGACCTGCTCCAGCAGCTCGACACGGAGCTACATGATCTCGTTTCAAGGCCGCTCGACGAGATCACCGAGGAGGAGCTCGACGCCATTCTGAAGCGATACGAGGAGGTCGTCGACGAAGCGACGCGGGCCGCGCTGGAGCAGCTCCTCGACGACCTGAAGAAGAGCGTGCAGGACTTGAAGGACGAGCTGGCGAGCTTGCTCGACCATTTCGGCGCGCAGGCGGACGCGGTGGCGGATCTGGTGACAGGTGAAGCGCGGGCCGCAGGGTTCTCGCCGGACGATCCGAACGAGTACGGGTTATCGCCGTCGGAGACGCCGTGGGTCGAGGTGCCCGATGTCTCGGGCGTCGCGGGGGCGTTCGATCCGGGCAACGACCCTTATGACGCGTATGCGGACGCGGTGATCGCGGCGCTGTCCGAGGACGTGCAGGCCGGCACGGTGAAGCAACGCGCGGACTTCGCGACACACGTGCGGGCGTGGCGCGCGAACATGGCGGCGATCGAGAAAGCGCTGCTCGCGCGGATGAGCGTGTCGCAGGCGGAGACGGCGGCGTTCCTGAATGCGCAGATCCGGGTCACGAACTACGTGAAGCAATACATGGACGCGTCCGATTGGTTCCTGGATTCGCCGGTGCCGGCGGATCTGCGGGCGCAGGTGGACGGCGTCCTCCGAACGGCTTTTGGCCCGCTGGCCGAGGAGATGAAGGACAACCTCAACCAGTGGGACGGCTTCACGCTGAACCTCGAAGAGACCCAGCTCGTGGAGACGATCCGCGCATTCGCGGGGGCGGTCTCCGCGGTCGACGGGGTCGTGGGTCCGTATGTCGAGGTGATGCAAACGCTGGTGCACGCGACGACGCGGATCGGCATTGGATTCGTGCCGTATGTGGGGCCGGCGCTCGACCTTTGCGAGGCGGTGACGGGGAAGCGGTTTTGTTTGCCCGGGGGCGAGGAGCTATCGACGGAAGAGCGGATCTTTTCGGGGGTGGGATTCGGGTTCGGGAAGATCACGAAGGCTTGGGCGGGGATCAAGGCGGCGGGGGTCCAGCCGGGGGCGAAGGTCGTCGCGGCGGGGGTGTTGAAGTACAACGACGAGTTCCTCAAGGCCTTGCAGGGGAGCAGGAGGCGGATGTACAAGAACTTGGTCGGGGAGGTGACGACCAAGGGCCTCAACGAGTTCGAGGGAAAGGCCGGGCTCTACTTGATGAACGAGCAGAGGAGGCAAATGCTCTGGGTGGGGGACGATATCGTGAAGAAGAAGCTCAAGATCCCCGGTAACCTGATCGAAGGGTTGTCGAGGGCGCCGGATCTCGTGACAGTGACGAAGGGAAACAAGCTCGCGTTGAGCGAGATCAAGGGGGGCGGGAAAGTCGACATCGGGGGGGATGTCCTGCCGCAGTTGAACAACGCGTTGCTCAAGTTGAAGGAAGCCAACTTGCTCGATGAGGTAGACCGCATCGAAGTGATCATGGCGAAGGGAGCCAAGTTCAAGAACCCAAACCACAAGCTCCTGGACGGCTACGTGGTGAGCACCATCGATGGTAACAAGCCCGTCAAGCCGGAAGACTTCAACATCTTCCTGAAGGTCATCCAGCTATGAGCGAGTCCGGCCCGTTCTTCTATGCGTGGTGTGACCAAGCGGACAGGGCCGATGCCTTCGTGGCGGCCTTGCCCGCGCTCCATGGGGATCCGCCCTACGGCGTCCGTCTGACCACGCGCGGCTCTTGTGACTACACGAGACACAAGAATCTTGCGCTCGAGGAGGTGCGGACGCTCGTGCGGGCGCACTTGCGCGATGACATGGCGGAGGCGTCGTTTTCTCCGGCGATCCGGCTCCGTTCAGGACAGTGGACGTACCCGGGCGTCGAGAGTCGTGCTGAGGCATGGGCAATGCACATGTCATGCATCCCGATGCAGGTCTCGGTGTATGACCAGTGGGAGTTCTTTCCACCCCGCATCGAATTCGTCCTCGGCGCCGGCCCCCGCTCCGCGTCCGTCGAGGCGACTGCCATCGCGATCGACACGCAAGGCGACGTGGAGCAGCTCCTCCTCGGCCTCTGCGCGCCGGACGCAGGGCTCGTGACGACGGGCGCGTGTTCCTATTGCTGGCCATGGGGGGCGCCATTGGAGTGCAACGCGACATACCACGCTGATGCGGTCTCCGTCGCGCGCGACCTCGCCCTCTCCTGGGTGCACCTCCACGACGGGTACCATCCGGGAGCCGTCGCGGGGCTCTCCCTCGAAGAGCTCGCCGCGCGCGTCGAAGCCGCCCCCGAAGACGCGCGCGTCGGTATCGCGGACTCCCTCGATCGCGTGGAAAAGCACTTCCACGAGGATCACGAGGCGAGCAAGTCCTTCCCCACCCGAGCCCCGCTCCCCACGCTTGCACGCAAGGGCCCCCGCCCCATTCGATCGGGCGACGAGGAGCTGACCCGCGAGCAGGTCTTGCGGGCCCTCGCCACGCCGCCGGCCGTGCTGCTCGACGCCCTCGAAACAGCGGCGTTCCCTGATGACGAATGGCGCGCGGCCGAGCCGCTCGCCCGCGAGGCGATCGAGGCAAAGAAGCAGGGGGCGCCGACGCTGGAGATCATGGTCACCAGCAAACATCGGCGCTTCATCGAGCACCACGCCCCCTACCACGTCCGCCGCCTCCCGAGCGGCGGCGTCCTCCTCGCGACCCACCCTTACCGCACCCTCTGGCCCCTCTGGGCCGACGCGCTGAATCTGCTGGGCATCCGCCCATAGATACGCTCCGAGGGCGCGGTCCGCGGGGAGGACGTTCGTACACGGCGGACCTGCCCGCGGCGTCCTCGTCGCTCAGCCCCCGTCCCCCGCCGCCTCCTCCTCCGGAGCCTGCTCCTCCCCCGTCTTCGGATCCACATCGGGCGCGCTCCTCCGCGCGCGGATATGCTGCCGGATCGCCTCGTTTTGCTTCACCACCGGCGCCAGCAGCTTGGCCCGCTTCTCCGCGTGGTCCCCCGTCGGCTCGTCGTACGTGCCGAGGACCTTCACGACGATCCGCAAAAGATAATTTTGCCCGGCCGCGCGCGCGGCCTTCACCGCGCCGAAATCGAGGTCGTCCGTGGACTTCAGCACCTCGTCGTATTTTTGCGCGAGCTTCGCGATACGCGCGGCATGGACGTCGAGCCCGAGCTTCTGGACCAGCGGCGCGAGCTCCCCCTGGAGCTTGCCGACGATCGCCTTCACGGCGACGAGCTCGACGTCGCAAGGCGCGTTCGTGATGGCGGCGACGCCATGGGGGAATATCGCGTGCAGCAGGGACTCCACGTCCTGGATGAGCTCCTGGTCCTCGATTTCATCCGCGCCTTTGAGCAGCGCCTCCCCCGCGTTACGCAAGCCGCTGAGCGCGTTGTCGAGCTGGATGTCGGCCCGCTGGAGCGCCTTTTGATCACGGAGCTGCTTGGCCGACGCCTTGCCGGACTTGCGCTTCGTCGCCCAGCGCTGCTCGAGCGCGAACGTCTTCTCGTCCGCCGCGATGGCCTCGACGGCGAGCGCCTCGATGGCCGGCGCAGGCAGCGCCTTCGCGAGGTCAATGACGCGGTAGAAAGTGAAGATACGCCGACCGGTGGGAAAAAGGAGCAGAACGAGGAAATCCGATAGGTTGATGTCCATGGCAGGCATGCTCACCGCATGGCGGGGGCGACGTCAACCCTCGAACAGGCCCCTCGACGTTGGAATCTTGCGCGCCGAACCCACGAGCCGGGTTCGACGCGGCGACGGACGCCCGGGAGGCGGCCACTTCGTGGCTTCGTCACGAGAGCGCGCCGTCGAGCGAAGGCCGACCGGAGGGTTCACGGCCGGGAGGAGGCGCCGAGGAGCTGCCCTGGGACAGGGTGAAAGACGGGAGCCGAACGCAAAAACGAGCCCTGTCCGAGGGTGCGCGCTGACATCCGACGATCATCCGGAGGCCGGAGGCAGGGTCGACGACGGGAGCGCGCCGCCGAAGGCGGCCCGGATCGAGGGTTTCCGACGGGAGCGCGCCGCCGAAGGCAGCCCGGCTCGAGGGTTTCCGGCGAGAGCGCGCGCTCAGGAGCGACCCGCATCGAGGGTTTGGGCCGGGGAAGGACACGCGACCGCGAGGCAACGTGCGGGTTTTGTACGTGCTGCGCCACGAAGTGGAGGGCCCTCACCGCTCCTTCGCGTTCCTCACGCACCGAAACCCGAGCCCTGGCACCTTGTAGCTCACGATCGCCCCGCCCCGGAACGCCGCCAGGATGCCCCTTCCGCTGCGGTTCCAGCCTCCGCCGCGCACCACGTAGTTCCCGATGGTCGACCGCACGTGCACCGGGTCCACCTCGTCCTTGCCCGAATACGGCACGTAGCTGTCGAGCACCCACTCCCACACGTTCCCCGCGAGGTCGTGGATCGGCCCATCGGGCCATATCCTGTCCCCCTTGCGGTGCGTCCCGACCTTCGAGGGGCCGCCGCCGTGGCAGCCGCTGTCGCCGCCCGGCGAGATCAGGATCGCCTGCGTGAAATCGGCGTGCTCGCACGTCGGCTCCTCCTCGCCCCACGGCCACGATCGCCCGTCGCCGCCCGTCGCGGCCCACTCCCATTGCGCCTCGGTCGGCAGCGACTTGCCGTACGCCTCGCAATAGTACTTCGACATCGGGTAATCGACGAGGTTCACCGGGTAATCAGTCTTGTCGGGGTAGGTCACCCACCGGTCCGTCCTCTGCGGCGCCTTGCAGCCCTTCTCCTCGACGCATTTTTTCATGGCGCCTGCCGTCACCTCGGTCTGGTCCATGCAGAAGGGCTTCGTCAGCACCACCTTGTGGGGCAGATCCGCGCGCCCCTTGCCCGGGTTCCTCGACGCGCGGTTGCCGAACCCAAAGGCCGACAAGTTCTTGCCCATCTTGAAGCCCTCAGGCCCCGTTGCAGGCACATACACCTCGCCCTCAGGGCAGGCCGGCACGCACGCCCCCGCCTCGCAGCGCTCGATGTCGAAACACACCTTGCCCGCGCAAGGGTCCTCGACGCGAGGCGCCGCCGCCGCCGCCGCCGTCACCGCCGCCTCCACGACCTCACCACCCGCGTCCACGCCTCCGCTCGTGTCCCCCGGTGGCGTGGCGCAACCGGCAAGGGCAGCGAGGGCGAGGAGCCAAACGAGGACGCCAGGGCGAGTCACGCGGCGGAACTTACCCGCTCACCAGCCGATCGTAAACATTCGGGCGCCCAGGTCTCCTCCAGCGGCGTGGGAGCCGGGGCGCCGCCCCGGACCCCGCGGGGGGCTGTCCGCCCCCTCGACCCCGGACCAGGCACGGCCTGGACCGAGGGTTGAAAAACTGCGCTCCGCGCAGTTTTTCAAACGGGCCCGCGAAGAGGCCGGGTCGCCAGCAGAACCAGCAGCGCGGCTGTGTTGGTTGGCAAGGTCGTCGCCGGTCTTGACTGCGGCTGTTCGATGAACTGCGCGGAGCGCAGTTCATCGACCTTGGGTCCAGCCCCTGGCTGGTCCGGGTGCAGGGGCGGACAGCCCCTGCCGGGGTCTGGGGCAGCGCCCCAGCTCCCTCCGCGCTTCACACGTTCTTCTGCGGGCACACGTCCGCGAACATGCAATCGCCGCATTGTGGCGCCTTCGCGGTGCACGTGTATCGCCCGTGCAGCACCATCGCCGGGCCGAATTTGGTCCAGCGTGCCTCGGGGACCATGTTCATCAGGTCTCGCTCGATGGCCTCGGGTTTCTCCTGCGTCGTCAGGCCCATCCGCTGGCTCACGCGGGCCACGTGTGTGTCCACGATGATGCCCGAGGGGATGTCCCATGCGTTGTTGAGCACCACGTTCGCCGTCTTCCGCGCGACGCCGCGCAGCGCCGTGAGCTCTGCCATCGTCTGCGGCACCTCGCCTCCGTGGCGCTCGACGAGCGCGCGACACGTCTCCTGCACGGACTTCGCTTTCTGCCGGAATGCGCCTGTCGGCTGGAGGATCTGCTCGAGCTCCTCGGTGTTCGCCTCGGCATAGTCCTTGGCCGTGCGGTATTTCGGGAAGAGCGTCTTCGTCACCTTGTTCACCCGCACGTCGGTGCATTGCGCGGCGAGGATGGTGGCGATGAGCAGCTCGAGCGGCGTCGTCCAGTCGAGCTCGTAACGAGCGTCGGGGTACTTCTTCTGGAGCCGCTCGAGCACCGTCGACATCGGGACCTCGCCAGACCTTGCCATACGAATGACCTCCTCGGGGAAAGACGAACCGAGCCTACCCCAATCGAACGAACCTGGCGAGGCCGATGGCCGAGGGCCCGGTCATTGCTTGTCAGGGGCCTTCGCGAGCGAGAGGAACACCGGCACCGTGAGCACGCGGATCCCGTACTGCCGCGCCTTCTGGCTCTTGGCCGTCATCGAATGCGGGTCGTCGATCACCAGCACGTCGAGCTTCTTCGTCACCGACGGCTGGACGCGCAGCCCCGCCGCCACGGCGCGGGCTTCGAGCGCGGCTTTCGAAGGCTCGCCCTCCCCGGAGAAACATATCGATGTGCCCGCGGGGAGGGGCCGCGTCGCGCCGGGGGAGGGCGCCGCGGCGCCGGAGCGCGCGGTGGCGAGCGCCTCGTCCACGGCCTCCGTGGGCAAGCCGAGCAGGCGCGCGACCCGCGCGAGGTCCGCGGCCCCGAGGCCCCCGCCGAGGTCGAGGGCGAGCGCCGCCCGCGCCACGCCCGTCAAATAGGATCGATGCGCCGAGAGAACATCTGCACGCGCGAGGCCCGCGCCGAGGAGGAACTGCCGCGCGGCCGCCGCCTCCTCGTCCGTGACCCTTCGATCTTCGAGGATCTCGTCGAGCAGCGCGTGATACCCCTCCACGCTGCCATTCGAGGCGCCCTCGGGCAAACTCTCCACGACCACGCCGAGCGGCGAAGGTTCGGCCGACGCGGCGCCCTCGCCCCGCGCCGCGAGGCGCGACGGGCCTTCGACGACCGGCCATACGAGCCGCGTGGCCTCGTCGAGCTCGCGGTCGTACGACGTGCGCCAGAAGCCGCTCGCCGAGAGGCGCGCGAAGACCCCCGCGGCCGCGCGTGCGTCGTCGAGGGCCCGGTGCTCGTGCCCGCCGTCGACGCCGAGGGCCTTGCAGCACGACGCGAGCCGATAATCGCCGAGGGCGGGCAGGACCCGCATCGCGAGCTCGCGCGTGCACACGCGCGGCGCCCCGGGCATCTCGTGGCCGAGCCGCCCGAGCTCCTCGGCGAGGAAGGCGAGGTCGAATTTCACGTTGTGCCCCACGAGCACCGCGCCTTCGAGGTGACGCACGAGCTCGGAGAGCACCTCGGAGAAACGCGGCGCGCCCGTGAGGTCCTCGGCGCCGAGGCCGTGGATGTGCGTCGCGCCCGGGTTTCGCTCGGGGTTCACGAGCGTCGAGAGCTCCGCGAGCACGCGGCCCTCGCTGTCCGTGCGCACGACGGCGAGCTCGACGATCCGGTCCGTCTTCCATCGCAGCCCGGTCGTCTCGATGTCCACCACCGCGAATCCGCGGGGAAACGGGGCTCGTCGTTCGGCGCTTTCCATCACGATCGGCGCCACGGTAGCACCTCCGGGCGGGCGAGGACAGCACCTGAAATGGCTCGCCTTTCGGGGTTCCGTCCCGCGGAACGCCATGATACGCGCTCTCCAATCAGGGACATGCGGACCTCGCCCCTCCTCGCTGTTGCGCTCCTCACGCTCTCTGCCTGTGGCTCCCCTTCGGCGGGTGATTCCACGCCCGTCGTCCTCGCGGGCCCGCCCCCGTTCCCGGTCGAGAGCCGTGCCGAATGGCCCACGCAGGCCTGGCCGACGGCGGATCCGGCCTCCGTGGGGATCGACCCGGCCGCGCTGAAGAAGCTCGACGATTACCTCTTCACGCGCCACGGCGACGACGTCGATCGCAAGGGGCAACGCACGAATGCGTTTGTATTGGTGAAGGACGGCAAGCTCGTCTTCGAGCGATATGCGCGCGGCACCACGGCCGAGACCTCGCTGCTCACGTGGTCGGTCTCGAAGAGCTTCGTGAACACGCTGATCGGGATCGCGGTGGGGGAGGGGCGCTTCCGGGTCGACGAGCCCGCGGGCAAGTATTACACGGCGCTCGGCCCGGACAAACAGAACGTCCGGATCACGGACCTCCTGCGCATGAGCTCCGGGATCGACTGGAACGAGACCTACGAGGCGTCGCCGGTCTTCTCCTCGGTCATGGCCATGCTCTACACGCGCGGCCAGGACGACATGCCTCGTTTCGTCGCCGGGCACGGCCTCGCCCATGCCCCGGGCACGCGCTGGAGTTATTCGAGCGGCGACACGAACGTCCTGCTCGCGGCCCTGCGCGCCACGATGTCGGACGCCGAATATGCGTCCTATCCGTGGAAGGCGCTGTTCTTGCCGCTCGGCATGAAGAGCGCCCGCTTCGAGCGTGACGGCGCGGGGAATTTCGTGGGCTCCTCGTACCTCTACGCGAGCGCCCGGGACCTCGCGAAATGGGGCCTGCTCTACCTCACGGACGGGGTCTGGGAGGGCAAGCGCCTCCTGCCGGAGGGATGGGTCGCCTACACGCTGACGATGGCCCCCGCGTACCACACGACCGACGTGCCCCCGCCGTTATGGGAGGACAACCCCGGCGCGCAGGTCTATCTGAATGTCGGCGATCCCGCGCGGAACATCCCGCGCCCCTGGCCCGCCGCGCCGCCCGACACGTTCGCGGCCCTCGGCCACTGGGGAAAATCGATCTTCGTGATCCCCTCGCTCGACCTCGTCGCCGTGCGCCTGGGCGACGATCGTGAATATGGCTGCTCGGTGCACCACGCATCGAAGGGCTGCGTGCCCGATCGCGAGAAGGCGTTCACGAAGGGATATTACCTGGAGCTGCTCTCCGGGCTGGTGAAGCGATGAAGCGGGCGAAGAAGGCGCTCAAAGCCGCCGGCATTGGCCTCGGGGTGATCCTCGTGCTCGTCGGGGTCTTCGTCGCCTGGAACTGGCAGGCCCTCTCCGCGTTCCCGACCTTGCCCGCGGGGTACGAGGCGAAAGAGCTCTGCTCCTGCCTCTTCGTCGAGGGCCGCCCGCAGCCGGAGTGCGAGGCGTTCATCCGCCAGGACGTCGTCCCCATCGACGGCCGCTCCTTCGACATGGAAGGCAAGTCGGTGACCGTGACGGCGCTCGGGAACACGCGCCGCGCCCATTACGTGTCCGAGAGGTTCGGCTGCGTGATCGACGCCGCAGGAGAGTGAGCCGTCATTTGCCCGTCGGCGCGGCCCTCGCCGGGCTCTTCGCCCCGCACCCGAGCCGCATCGCGAACGATTTCGTGCCCGCCGTGTACACCACCCACACCGTATTCGCGTCGGCCGCCGCCGCGGAGAGCTCGAGCACCTGCCCGGGATAAGCCGCCACCTCCTGCGGCTCGATCACCCCGCCCCCGCCGAGCGTCGCGACCTCGAGGACCTGCGGGGATCCCGGCTCCTTCGCCTCCGGCCGCGCATACACCACGATGGTCTCGCCGCACGCCGGCGCCGCCGCCACGGGCGCGACGTCGATCCCGTTCGGGTAATCGAGCGTCTTGATCTTCGCCTTGCCGCCCCAGTCGACGAGAATGTCATGGAGGGCAAAACCCTTGTCCGTGGCGAGCGGCAAGAGCCCCGCCGCGGCGTTCCCGGCGCGCGCCGCGACGAGCTCCGGATACCCCTCCGGGGGCCCGCCGACGAAGACCACCTCGTCGGCCGCGATCGCCGTCGTCTTCTCGCGGACCTCGAAGCGCCGCGCGTGCACCGGCGTCATCGCGCTCCGCGCGTCGAGCCACATCGCGATCACCTGCCCCTCGCCGACCTCGACGAGCGAGATGCTCGACGCCCCCGAGCCCTCGGGCGAGAGGTCGAGGACGCCGCCGCCCTCGACCCACAATCGACCATTTCGCTCGGCGTTCCGCGCGTTCGGCGTCGCCAGATAAGCCACGGCGTCGCGCCCGCCCGTGCGCAAGGCCGACGGGCTCGACCCGGGCACCGCGTCGTTCGCCACGACCTCCGGCGCGCCGAGTTTGCCCTCGGCGTCGAGCGTGCTCCGGACGAGCCCCGACCCCTCGACCCAGTACGTGTGCCTCGTCCCCGAGGCGTCCTCGGCGACGGCCACCCGCCCGCGTGGCCATTTGCGCGCCCGCTCCGGCTCGCTCGGGCCGGGCGCGGGGCCGTCCGCCCCGAACAGGCTCACCTGCGCCGCATTACCCGAGAGCCGCCAGATCACGCCCTTCGAGAAGACCGTGGCCGCCCCGCCGATCGCTATTGGCTGCTCGGGCCCGTCGATGAGGAAACGCGCGCCGGTCCGCGGCTTGTGCTTCTTCGAATTCCCCGCGCCCGCGAGCGCGGCGGACGACGTCGGCGCGGCGGATCCCGCGGGGGCCGCGGTCTCCGCGGGCTTCGCCGTCGCCGTCGCGAGGGGCTCGACGGTCGCGGTCTCCGGCGCCTGCGGCAAAGGTTTGTCCTTCTTCGGCGTCGGGCGCCGGCAGCCCGCGCCCGGGAGCGCGAGCGCCACGAGAGCGAGCCCCACGCAGAGGCGCTTCAAGGACAAACCTGCTCGGCCGGCACCGCCTCGCTCCGCAGCCACGCCGTCGCGCAGGCCGTGGCGTCGTAGCCGCCCACCGATTTCACGATGTCGAGCAGCTCCGAGAACCGCGCGGCGCGCCCCTTGTATTTGAGGAAAAACGCCTTGAGCGACGGGTCGAGTTTGCTCGTGCCGATCTTCGCCTCGAGCGCGCGGAAGAAAAACGCGCCCTTCATGTAGGCGATGTCCCCGAAGAGCTGATCCTTCAGGATGTCGACCTCGCCGCAGCCCTCGGGCCAGGCGATCTTCGACGCTGCGCCGGCCATCGCGGTGTTCAGCCGGCTCTGGTAATGGGTCCAGAGCTTCGTGCCCTCGTCGGCGCCCATCACCGCGGCGATCGCGCGCGCCTCGAGGTAACTCACGGTCCCCTCGGAGAGCACGAAATCCTCCCAGCACGCGGGCCGCACGCCGCCGCCGAACCAGCCGTGCGCCGCCTCGTGCGCCTGGATCCAGGGGTCACCCATGGCGATCGTCGAGACGTGCCAGTACGGGTGGTGCTCCATGCCTCCATACGCCGTCGGCCCCCAGTCCACCGCGACGGCGCCCGCCTCGCCGCCGAACGGATATCCGCCCAGCGTTTGCTCGTAGAAGTTCATCACGTCGAGCAGGGCGGCCGTCCCTTTTTGCGCGTCCGCCTCGCCGCCGGGCAGGTAATGCGCCACGACCTTCACGCCCTGGAACGTCGTCCCGAGGTCGAGCTTCGTATAGCTGCCCGTCGCCCAGGCGATCTGGTAGGAGGGCGCGTCGATCCCGATCGCCACCGGGTGCACCGTCGTCATGCCCGCGGGCGCGCCCGTCACGGTGAGCTCGAACGTCGTGCCGTCCGCCGGGTCCGAATGGCACGGGAAGAGGTTGCCGCAGAAATAGGGCCATACGAGCGTCGAGCCCTTGGCCATGAGGCCCTGGAACTGCGCCTGCTCCTTGAACGTGTATTCGATCGTGACCGTGGCCGAGCCCAGGTTCTTCGGCACCCCGATGTCGAGCTGGCCCTGCGCGAGCGCCCATTTCAGCGGCCCCTGTGCGTTCGAGACGCTCACGATCTCGAGCCCCGCGGCCTCGAACGACGCGCCCGTGCTCATCTGCGAGGAGGCGAGGTCGATCACCGCGGTGGCCGTCTTCGTCTCGAGATCGACGGTGAGCGCCGTCCTCTGGATGTTGCGTCCGAGGTCGACCGACGGCTCGGGCGGCTCCTCGTACGGGGTGCCCGTGCTCGACGTGTCGCCCTTCTGGTCACCTTCCTGCGCGCAGCCGAGGGCCGCGAAGGCGGTGAGGGCCGTGATCCCGACGAGCCTCGCGCTTCCATCGATCCGCATGTATCGCCTCCATGAGAGCGCACGATCATCCACACCGGGAGGAGAGCATGTCAAGGCCGCGTTCGCCCGGAATTTTCCGCTGCCTCTGCGATCATTCTTTCGAAGAGGTGCCCCTTTACGAGCGGGACGGGCCCGTGCTCTACTCTCGCACCGACGTGCCGGAGCGTGAGCGATGAGCGAGATCTTCACCTTCTTGTCGACCGCCTTTCCCCCGATCACGCAGGTGACGGCTTTCAAGGGGCGGGAGGCCATTTCATGGACGTATGAATTCGACGTCGCGTTGAAGCTCACGGGGCTCGACGTGGACGTCGCCGCCGCGGTGGGGGCCCGCGGCACGTTGACGATCGATCGGGGGCTCGCCGCGCCGCCGTTCGTCTTCCACGGCATCCTCGCCTCCGTCGAGCTCGTGAACGATTACGGCGCGTACGGACTCTACCTGGCGAAGCTCGTCCCGACGTACTGGCAGCTCACGCTCACGCGCCACAGCCGCATCTTCACGGACGTGAGCATCCCCGACATCATCGAGGCCCTCCTGAAAGAGGGCGGCCTCGGGGCGAACGACTACCGCCTGGCGCTCTGGAACGACTATCCGAAGCTCGAGCACGTCTGCCAGTATCGCGAGAGCGACCACGATTTCATCGCCCGGCTCGCCGAGCGCGAGGGCATTTATTTCTACTTCGAGCAGGGCGAGGAGCGCGAGGTCCTGGTCTTCACCGACACGCGCGCGGCGCACAAGAAGCTCGCGCCGAAGCCCGTGAAGTACTTCCCCGCGCCGGCCGGCGACGTCTCCGCGGGCGAGTCGCTCCGCTCGTTCCGGTGCCGCTCGAACGCGCTGCCCGGCCGCGTACAGGTCCGCGATTACAACTACCTGAAGCCGAGCCTCGAGGTCAAAGGCAGCGCCGAGCTCTCGGGCAAGGGCGACATCGTCCTTTACGGCGAGAACGTGAAGACGCCCGGCGAGGGCACGCGGTACGCCTCGATCCGCGCCGAGGAGTTCGCCGCGCGGCAGACGATCTACACGGGCACGGGCCCGCAGTTCTACCTCCGGCCGGGGTACGTCTTCGATCTCGAGGAGCACCCGCGGCTCGCCTTCAACAGCGAATACCTGACGATCGAGATCGAGCACCTCGGCAACCAATCGGCGAGCGGCGAGGATCTCGAGATGCTCTTCGGCGTCGATCCCACGAAGGAGACGTACCTCGCCACGGTGCACGCCATCCCGCACGCGACGCAGTTCCGCGCCGAGCGCAAGACGCCCTGGCCGCGGATCGACGGCGTGGTCGACGGCGTGGTCGACGGCATCGCGGCGAGCCCGTACGCGCAGATCGACACGCACGGCCGGTACAAGGTGAACATCTTCTTCGACGAGGGCGACGCGGTCGACGGCTCGCGCTCGACGTGGGTGCGGATGCTCCAGCCGCACGGCGGCAGCGTCGAGGGCCAGCATTTCCCGCTGCGCAAGGGCACGGAGGTGCACCTCGTGTTCCTCGGCGGCGACCCGGATCGCCCCGTGATCGTGGGCGCCGCGCATAACGCCGAGACGCCGAGCGTGGTGACGCAGAGCAATTACACGAAGAACATGATCCGGACGGGGTCGAACAACTTCATCGAGATGGAGGACCTGCTCGGCTCGACGCACGTCCACGTCTTCGCGCCGAAGTTCAACTCGTCGCTCCACCTCGGCAACGGCGGGTACAACTTCGACCTCCGCACGGACATGAACGGCCACGTCTACACGGGGAACAACCTCGACGTGGACGTGATGGCGAACAAGACCGAGGACGTCCTCGGGACGATCACCGAGGTCTACGTCGGCCCCTTCTCGACGACGGTGACGAACCCCGTCACGCAGACGTACAACGCGACGTACAACGAGACCGTCGAGGGCGCGGTCACGGTTCGTTACAACAATTCGCTCGATCTCCAGGTCACGGCGAATACGACGCAGGTCTACCAGAGCGTCGTCAACCTCAACGTGCAGGGCCCGAACACCGAGGCGTTCGACAGCACGTACGACGAGACGGTGACCGGGAAGATGACCGGCGTCTACCTCGCGTCACGCGAGGACACCGTGACGGGGGAGGACAAACTCACCGTCAATGGCACGCAGATGATCAACGTCACGGGCGACGTGACCGAGGAGATCGGCGGCGGCTACAACCTCACGGTGACGGGTGATCTCACGAGCACCATCAACGGCAGCCAGACGATCTCCACGTCGGGGCCCTTCCAGTGGTTCAAGAAGGCGTCGTTCGACGGCTTCACGTACGGCGTCTCGTTCGGCGGGCATTTCGGCGCGTCGATCGGCCTCTTCGCGGGGCTCAAGCTCGACCTCTCCGCCGCGATCAGCATCGAGCTCGCCGCCTCCGTGAAGCTCATGTCGCGCGCCATCGAGATCGCCTTCAGCGGCCCCTCGATCAACGCGGCGCCCATCTGGCTGGGGCAGTTCGGGGCCCGGCTCAACACGATCGGCGCGAAGCTCCACCTCGGGAGCGCCGAGATCAAGGTCAACGGGGTCACGCTGTTCTCCTGAGCCATCGTGAAGGTCGTCAAGCCGCTCCGGTGTAGCCTGCTCCACCGCGTCTTCGATCACGACGGGAAGCATTTTTTCGTCGCGACCGTCGTCGCGTTGTTTCCTTTCGACGAGCCGAAGGCCATCCAGCCCGAGGTCGAGCTCTGGAAGCTCGTCGGCAAGGAGCTCGGCCGGTTCGGGGTGCTCGACCATTGCATGGCGAAGCTGCGCGGCGAGCTCCTGGTCACGGGCGCGTGTTTCCCGCCGGGCGGCAAGCCCGCGCCCTGGTCGCACGTGCGGGTGACGCTCGGGCCCCTCGACAAGAGGCTCTACGTCATCGGCGACCGCACCTGGAGCCTCGTCGGCCCCACCGACCCCGTCCCGTTCACGCGTATGCCGATCGATTACGAGCACGCGTTCGGCGGAGAAAAATACCCACAAAACCCCGTCGGCAAGGGGGCCGCGCCGGTCAAGAACGACGAGGGCAAGGCCGTGCACCCGCTGCCGAACGTCGAGGATCCGAAGCGGATCATCCAGTCGAAGGGGGATCGCCCGCCGCCAGCCTCGCTCGCGGCCTGGGACATCACGTGGCCGCATCATTTCGCCAAGATGGGCACGTACGACCAGAAGTGGCTCGAGGAGCAGTTCCCCGGCATCGCGCTCGACGCCAATTTCGACCTCTTCAACGTGGCCCCGCCCGATCAGCGCGTCGAGGGGTTTTTCCGCGGCGACGAGGCCTTCACGGTCGAGAACATGCACCCCACGCGCGAGAAGATCGAGTCGCGCCTGCCCGGCCTCTCGGCGCGGTGTTTCTTGCGCTTCGCGCCCGAGCACGAGGAGCCGTTCGCGGAGCTCGCGATGCGGCTCGACACCGTGCACCTCTTCCCGCACGAGGCGCGTGGCCTGCTCGTCTTCCGCGGCGCCCGGACGATCCACGAGCCCGACGCCGCCGATATCGAGATCGCCATGGCCGCGCTCGAAGAGACCGGCGCGCCGCGGCCGAGGGAGCATTACGAGGCGGTGCTCGCGGCGCGGCTCGATCGCAAGAAGGCCCATTTGCACGTCCTGCGGGACATCGATCTCGTCCCCGCGAGCGTGCTCGAGGCGGCGAAGGCCCTCTCGCTCGACAAGGACGAGCTCGACGCGGCCGTCGTGACCGAGGGGCTCGTCCAGAAAAACCTCCGCCGCCGGATGGAGCGCGAGCTCGAAGCCACCAAGGAGAAGTTACGCGCCGCGGGCGTGGATCCGGCCACGGTGCCGAACCTCGCGCTCCCGCCGCCCGAGGAGAGCGCGCCGCCGAACCTCGACGAGCTGCCCGATTTCGTCGAGGCCATGGAGGCGAAGGCCGAGGCGATGCAGAAGGAGGGCGAAAAGCGCCGCGAGGAGGCGTTCGCCAAGCTGCGCGAGCTCTGCGCCGAGCAGAAGGTCGATTACGACGCCATCGTGGCGAAATCGCGCCGCGAGTCCACGGGCGCGCCGAAGTTCACGGCCGAGGGCGAGATCCAGCGGCTCCGGGATCTCGCGACGCTCGGGAAAAACGCGGGCACGCCGATCCCGGGCGTCGAGGAGCAGCTCGCGGATTCGGGCCTGCGCGCGCGGCTCGAAGCGGCGGAGGAGCAGCTCCGGGAGGCCTATCGTGTCGCGGCGCATTTCCAGGAGCCCGCGCCGGCCATGGATCCCGAGGAGAACGGGCGGGCGCGCGAGGAGATCGTGCGTCGTTACGTGGCGGGCGTGCCGCTCGCGCGGCGCGATTACACGGGCATCGATCTCGCGGGGATCGACCTCTCCGGCGCGGATCTCGAGGACGCGTATTTCGAGGGCGCGAACCTCGAGGGCGCGAACCTCCGGGGCGCGAACCTGCGGCGCGCGGTCCTCGCGCGGGCGAACCTCACGAATGCGCGGCTCGACGGGGCCGTGCTCGTGGAGGCGAACCTCGGGCGGACGCGGCTCTCGGGCGCGAGCCTCGCGGGCGCGGACCTCGGGCGGGCGATCCTCTACGAGGCCGATCTCCGCGCTGCGAGCCTCGACGGCGCGGCGATGAGCGAGGCGCTCCTGCTCGACATCGTGATCGGGCCGGACACGGACCTCTCGAACATCCGCGCCGAAAAACTGTTTTTCCTGAAGACCCCCCTGGCCGGCGTCCGCATGCGCGGCGCGAAGCTCTTGCTCTGCAATTTCGTCGAGGTCGACCTCACGGGGGCGGATTTCGCGGGCGCGGAGGTGAAGTCGGCCGCGTTCGTGGAGTGCCGCGGCGATCGCGCCTCGTTCGCGGGGGCGAACCTCACGAACCTCCGCCTCGTGAAGAATTGCGCCTTCGAGGACGCCGATTTCTCGGACGTGATCGCGCCGGGGTCGAACGTGCGCGGCGCGAAGCTCGCGCGCTCGTCGTTCGCGCGGGCCGATCTCGGCAAGAGCGAGCTCGGCGCGGCCGACCTCCGGGGCTGCGATTTCACCGGGGCGACGCTCGTCGACGCGAGGCTCCTGCGCGCGGATCTCCGCAATGCGCGGCTCCGGGGCGCGAACCTCCTGCTCGCCGTGATGCAACGCGCGCTCCTCGCGGGCGCCGATTTCGAGGGGGCGAACCTCTTCGCCGTGGATCTCTCGGGGTCGGTCGGGGACAAGGAGACGAGTTTTTCCGGGGCGAACGTCGAGCGCGTCGTCGCCGCGCGGGGGTCCCATGCGAAGGGATGAGCTCGAAGCGCTCGTCGCGGGGGGCGAGGTCATCTCGGGCGTGGACCTGTCCGGGCTCGATCTCGCGGGCGCGAAGCTCTCGGGCGCGGTCTTCGAGGACGTGCGCCTGCGCGGCGCGAAGCTCGCGGGCGCCTCGCTGCTCGAGTCGATCCTCGTCCATTGTGATCTCGCGGAGGCCGACCTCGCGGGGGCCGACCTCCGGCACCTCTCGTTCGTCGAGGGCGCGCTCGACGGCGCGCGGCTCGACGGATCCCGCGCGAGCGCCGCCCGGTTCGTGAATACGACCCTGCGCGGCGCGAGCTTCGTCGAGGTGAACCTGCTCGGCGCCGCGTTCGTCGAGCCGAACCTCGAGGACGCACAGTTTGGCAAGGCGAACCTCGACCGCGCGAGCTTCGTGGACGCGCGCGTGGCCGGCATGCGCCTCGCGGGGGCGCGGCTCTCGCAGACGGTCCTCATGAAGGCCGACATGCGCAAGGTGGAGCTGCGCGAGGCGACGATCCAGACGGCCGTCTTCCTCGGCGCGAATTTCGCCGGGATGGATCTCTCCGGCCTCGACCTCACGCTCACGCAGTTCATGGACGCGGATCTCTCGGGCGTGGACCTCGGGGGCGCGACGATCGCGCAATGTAATTTCAAGGGCGCGAACCTCACGGAGGCGCGACTCTCCGGGGCGAAGGCGCAGCGGGCGATGTTCGCGGGCGCGAAGCTCGAGCGCGCGCGGCTCGACGGCGTCGTCGCGCGGGAGTGCCTCTTCGTGGAGGCAGAGGCGAAGGAGGCCGATTTCACGGGGGCCGACCTCGAGCTCTGCGTCTTCGTGCGCGCCCGCTGCCAGGGCGCTCGGTTTGGCAAAGCAAACCTCACCTATGTGGACTTTTCGCACGCGGACCTGTCGGGCGCCGATTTCGTGGGCTCGAACATGTTCCGCGCGCGCCTGCACCGCGTGACGGACGCGGGCGCGAGCTTCGGGGTCTCGCGCAAGGTCGCGCTCGGCGATGACGCGCCGCTCGCGGCGGCCGAGTTATGGAAGCCCCCGAGCGGCGAATCCGACGGACGGCCACGAGACGGAGACGGAGACGGAGGACGGACATGAGCAATCTCGCGAGGAAGCTCGATGAGCTCGACGCATTCCAGGTGATGGGCACGGTCGTCCGCGCGGAGGACGGGTTTTTCGTGGTCCGGACGGGCCGGGGCGACATGCGCGCCCGTCGCGCGACGAGCTGCCTCGTCGAGCCGCGCGAGCGTGATTTCGTCCTCGTGGCCGGCGCGCCGAGCGGCGCGGCGTACGTGCTCGCGGTGCTCGAGCGCGAGGCGGGGGCCGGCGCGGCGATCGCGTGTGACGGCGACCTCGAGATCAAGCTCCCGCAGGGCGGGCTGCGCGTCGCCGCGAAGGAGAACATCGATTTCGTCTCGGCCGCGGAGGTCGGCGTGGCGGCGGAGGGCGTGCGTGTGCACGCGTCGTCGGGCAGCGTCGTGCTCGACAGCCTCTCGTACCTCGGCTCCGTGGTCCGCGCCGAGATCGGCAAATTGCGCCACGAGGGCGGCGTGGTCGAGCGCGTCGTCGAGCGCGTGAGCGAGCGGGTGAAGCGCTCGTTCCGCAAGGTCGAGGAGGTCGATCAGCTCCGGGCCGAGCGGATCGACCACAGCGCCAGGCAGGTCATGAGCCTGCGCGCGGAGAATACAATCGTCTCCGCCGAGCAGCTCGTGAAGATGGACGGCGAGCAGATTCACCTGGGATAAACGGGGTTCGAGGGCAGGAAGGAGGGCCGTCATGTTCGGAAATTCTCAAATGGGCGGGATGAACCTCGGATTCCCGGACGTGTGCCTGACGCCCATGCCGGTGCCGGTGCCGATTCCGTATCCGAACATCTCCTTCGGCCCGGTCGGTTTTCCGCCTTCGTTCAACGTCCTCTGGATGTGCACGCCGGCGCATCACCTCCTGACGACGCCGCTCATCTCGATCGGTGACACGCCCGGCATCGCGATGGGCGTCGCGTCGGGGATGGTCATGGCGCCGACGCGGCCGGTCACCGGGGCGTTCACCGTGCTCGTCAATGGTTTGCCCGCGACGCGTATGACGAGCTTCAACATCCAGAACAACACGAACTGCCCGGGAATGACTCTGGTCCCCGCGCAGATCAAGGTGATCCTGCTCGCCCCTTGAGGCGGCGAGCTTTTCAACTGGTTCGTCTTGGAGATCCGCTCGTTCTGTCCATTCCCCGCGGCGGCCTTCGTCTGGGAGGCCGGTCCGGGGGTGCATTCGCTCACGATCCTCGTCAAGGCCACGTTCCTGCTCGTGCACGGGGCCGAGGCGACGATCGCGCCGGCGCAGGACGAGCCTTCGGGGGACGTGCCGTGGGACAACGATCCCGGCGCGTCGCTCCGCTTCGCCACCGATTTCGCGCCCCTCAAGCCGCGCACGGACGTGCTCGTCGTCGGGCACGCCTTCGCTCCGAAGGGCGCGGCCGTCACGGAGCTCTCGTGCCGGATCGAGATCGGTGATTTCGCGAAGGCGCTCGAGCTCGTCGGGGATCGGCGATATTCGCCGGGGCCGGAGGGCCTCTCGGCCGGGCCGCCCGCGGCGTTCACGCGAATGCCGCTGCGGTACGAGCGCGCGGCGCGAGGGCATGGGAATCCGGTCGGCGTCGATCTCGCGGCACCTCCGGCGCGCGGCGCCATGGCAATGCCGAACGTCGTCTCGACGACGGGACAAACCCCCGGCCTCGGCCCGCTCGCGCCGGGGTGGCCCGAGCGCAGGCGGCTCGTCACCGAGGAGGGGCACAGGTGGGCGACGGCCGCGCTCGGCGAGGAGCCGGGCCCGGCGCCCGAGGGTTTCGATTTCGGGTTTTTCCAGGCGGCGCCGCCGGATCAACAAATCCCGCTCCTGCGCCCCGGCGCCACGCTCGTGCTCGAACACTTGCATCCGACGCTCCCGCGGCTCGAGACGCGTTTGCCCGCGGCGCGGCCGCAGGCGTTCCGGATCGATCCCAGGACGGGCCGCGTGAGCGAGATCGCGCTGCGCTGCGATACCGTCACGATCGACGCGGATCGGGGGCGCATCACCATGGTGTTTCGTGGCCTCACGGACGTGCCGGCGAAGGAGCCGATCGCCGTGGGGACGCTCGTCGTGGCGAGCCACCCGCAAGGAAAGCGGGTCCGGCCCGCCGATATCGAGAAGGTCGTGCGCCAGGGCGGCTCGCTGGAGGACGTCGCGGGCGCGCCGGAGCTGCATCCGCTCGAAATGCGGCACGATACGCGGCCGATTGGGCAGGCGCGCACGGGCGGGACGATGACCGGCCCGGCGGAGCCCAAGGCCCCCGCCTTGCCATTCCGCCCCGCGTCGTCCCCGCCGCCCGCTGCGCCTCCGCGCCCGAGCCCCGCCTTGCCGTTCGGCAGCGGCACGGTCCACGTGGGAGCGCCCGCGGCGATCGTTCGTCCGGCCACACCCTTCGAACGACCGTCCGCGCCGCCCCCGCGCCCGCAGGCCGAGGAGGTGCCGCGGATGCCGCGGAACGTGGGATTGCCGTTCGTGCCGGCGGAGGCCGCCGCGCCGCCGTCCTCGCCTGCGCCTGCGTCTGCGCCGCCGCCTGCGTCTGTACCTGCGACCGACGCGCCCGTCCCCTTCTCGGTGATGGACGCGGTCAAGCCCGCGCTCGTCGCCCTGCCGACGATTCCCCTCGAACCCGAGCCTGCCGAACCCGAATCCGGCGAGCCCGGTTTGCCGGGCTCGGCGCTGCTCTTGCCGCTCCCGCTCGAGAAGTACGCCTCGATTGCGGCGGAGATCGCGGGGCCCACGGTCGATGTGGGGGTGACGCTGCGCCGGCACGGGCTCGACGAGGAGAAATGGGCGCATATCGAGGCCGAGAGCACGGCCGTGATCGCCGGGGACGCCGCGCGCGGCGAGGGGGCGCTTCTCGAGGCCTTTGATCGAATTTATGTCGCGCGTCTGGAGGCGCTCGGCCGGACGGTGGATGTCCGGGGGCATGCGCGCCTGTCGGTCGCGGCCGCGCACGGGAAATTGTCGCAATGCCTCGCGGAGCTCGGCCTCGGGCGGGCCGACGTCTTGCCGCTCCGGCGCGCGTTTTCGCGGAGGACGGCGAAGGATCCGGCTCTCCTGGCCGAGCTTCGCGCCGCCACGGAGGCCGAACGCGCGGCCTCGCCGCCGCCCGAGGGCGGGCTCTTCCGGACGCCGAGGCGGGTGAAGACGAACGAGCCGCGTGGCGCGTGAGCAGGCGCGGATCAGGGCGTCTTTTGGGGTTCCAGCCGGCTACGCACGATCCGCGGCGGCGTGGCTTCGACGTCGAGGCGCGAGAGGACGAGGCCCCGCAGCGACGGTCGCCCCGCGCGCGCGGCGAGCAGCTTGCCGAGGAAATCACGTACGGCGGTCTTCGAGCCGAGATCCATGGCAGCGGCGGTCTTCCACGCGGCGGTCGCGCCCTTCACGCATGGCTCCTTCGCGCCCGCGGCGTCCGGCTCGCAGACGAGCACGACGCAGTTCGTCGTGTGCTCGAGGCACGTGCGGTGAATCGTGGTGTCGTCGGTCGTCACGCCGTTCGCCGCGACGAGCGGGATGCTCTTTTTCGTGTCGATCTCGCCGCGCGACGTGAAGACGAACCCGACCGGATTGCTCGGCGCGTGGCTCTCGATCCAGGCGAACGGATCGGCCTCGCTCGTGGCCTTTTTCGTGGCCCCGGAGGCGACGGTGAGCAGCGCCGGGCTCGACACGATGGTACGAGCGCGCAGGAGATCCGCAGGAGTTGTCCTGATCGATAATATCTCCGGGGGCGGGACACGAACGCCGTCGACGATCTGCGGCTCGTCCTCGTGGCCGTGGCCGTCGTCGTCTTCGGCTTTCGGGTCCACGTTCGAGAGGACTTCCATCGAGATATCGACGCCGATCTCCGCGACGTCCTCGGCGTGGCCCTCGGCCTTGGCGCCTGCGCCCGCCGCCTCCTCGACGAGGCCGCCGCCGCCCTCCGGCTTCGGGCCGTGCACGCCGGGCAGCGAGCCTTTGGCGCCGCCGCGCATGCCGTCGTCGGCGAGCGAGCCGAGCTTGCCGCCGCCGCGTATGCCGTCGTCGGCGAGCGAGCCGGCGCGGCCGAGGCCTCGCGCCGCGTCGTCCCCGAGCATCGCGCCTTTCGCGCCGATCTTCGCGCAATCGTCGCCGGCCCGCGCGACGAGCATCCCGATCGCCGCGAGGGCCGCCGCGAAGGGCCCCAACTTCTTGCCGCTGCCCTCGTCGTGCCCGCTCTCGCTCACGAAGACCTCCGCGCCCCGAAACCGGGCGCAATGATACCGAGAGGCGCCGCGCTGACAATCCCTTCGGGGCTCGACCTTGCAAACGTTTCGGTTCTGGCTACCCTCCGCGGCCACCATGGCCGTCATCACCGTCCTCGGCGCGGGCATGATGGGCAGCGCGTTTTGCGTGCCGCTCGTCGATCGTGGGCACGACGTGCGCCTCGTCGGCACGCACCTCGACCACGTGATCATCGAGAGCCTGAAAGCGCGCGGGTTTCACCCGACCCTCAAGCTCGATCTGCCCCCTTCCATCCAGCCGTTTTTCGCGGAGGAGCTCGCGGAGGCCGCCCGCGGCGCGGACATCCTCGCGCTCGGCGTGAGCTCGGCGGGTGTTCGGTGGGCGACGGAGACGATCGCGCCCCACGCGCGGCCGGGCGTGCCGCTCGTGATGATCACGAAGGGGCTCGAACTCGACGAAGAGGGCGGCCGTCTCGTGGTGCTGCCCGACGTGGTCCGGCGAGGTTTGCCCGAGGAGGTGCGGGCGAGCGTGTTTCCGGCGGCCGTCGCGGGGCCGTGTATCGCCGGGGAGCTCGCGCGGCGGGTGCCGACGTCGGTCGTCGTGACGGGCCGCGATGAAAAGACGCTGGCGGCGCTGGCGGATGCGCTGCGCGGGCCGTATTACCACGTGTTTCCGTGCGCCGACGTGATCGGCGCCGAGGTGTGCGCCGCGCTGAAGAATGCGTTTGCCATGGGCGTCGCGCTCGGCGCGGGGCTGCACGAGAAAAACGGCGGGGCGCCCGGGAGCGTGGCGATGCACAACTGGGAGAGCGCCGTGTTCGCCGAGGCCATTCGCGAGATGATGCGGGTCATCGGGCTCGTCGGCGGTGATCCGATGACGGCCACGGGTCTGCCCGGCGTCGGGGATCTCGACGTCACCATGAACGGCGGCCGCACGGGGCGATTCGGGCGGCTGCTCGGGCTCGGGCTCGGGGTGCGCGAATCGGTGGCCCGCATGGAAGGCGCGACGCTCGAATGCCTGGAGATCCTCGACGTGATGCGCCGGGCGCTCTCCGCGTACGAGGCCCGGGGCGAGCTCGGCCCCGGGGAGCTGCCGCTCCTGCGCAAGCTCATCGCGATCGCGCTCGAGGACGCGCCGGTGGAGATGCCGTTTGATTCGTTCTTCGGGGCGTGACGATGATCGTGGGGGACGACGCGCTTTTCCTGGGGATCGATTGCAGCACGACGGCGTGCAAGGCCATCGCGTGGGACCGGGCGGGCCGCGCCGTCGCGGAGGGCCGCGCGCCGATCCCGCTCTCGAATCCGGCGCCGGACGCGTGGGAGCAAGACGCGCGGGGCTGGTGGGACGCAATGGTCGTCGCGACACGCGCGGCGGCGCGGGCGCTCGGGGACGAGGGCGCGCGGCGCATCCGGGCGGTGACGATCACGCACCAGCGGGAGACGTTCGTCCTGACAGACGAGCGCGGCGAGCCGCTGCACCCGGCGCTCGTGTGGATGGATGCGCGCTGCCGGGCGGAGGTCGCGGCGCTCGCGGCGAAGGTCGGGCAGGCGCGGCTGCACGAGATCTCGGGCAAATTCCCCTGCACGACGCCTTCGCTCTACAAGCTGCTCCACCTGCGCGATCGAATCGCGCCCGAGCTCGCCGCGCGTCCGGTGCGGATGCTCGATGTGCATGCATTTCTCGCCCTTCGCCTCACGGGGCGCCTCGTGACGTCCGTGGCGAGCGCCGATCCCACGGGGCTCGTCGACATGGCGGCGCGCAGGTTCTCCCCGGAGATCCTCGAATGGGCGGGTTTGTCCGCGGCGGAGGTCCCCGAGCTCGCCGAGCCGGGGGAGCGGATCGGCGAGGTGGGGAGCGAGGCGGCCGCTGCGCTCGGAATCGAGGCGGGGATCCCGGTCTTCGCGGGTGCCGGAGATGGCCAGGCGGCGGCGCTCGGGGCGGGCGTCGTGGGGCCGGGCTTGATGTATCTGAACCTCGGCACGGCCATCGTGTCGGGCGTCATTTCGCGCGAATATCGCACGGATCGCGCCTTCCGGACGATGATGGCGGCGACGCCGGGCGCGTTCCTGCTCGAGACCGACCTGAAAGGCGGGACGTTCACGCTCACGTGGCTCGCGCGCCTCGTCGGCGCGGACGATGAGGGGACGTCGGCGAAGCTCGCCGCGCTCGAGCGGGAATCCGCGTCCCTCCCGCCGGGCGCGGAGGGGCTCGTGCTCGTGCCGTATTTCCACGGGGTGATGAATCCCTACTGGGACGACGCGGCGACGGGGATCCTGCTCGGGCTCTCGGGCGGGCAGGGGCCGGCGCACCTGTATCGAGCGATCATCGAAGGGATCGCCCTCGAGCAGCGGCTCCACACGGGCGGCGTGGAGAAGGCGTCGGGGCCGATCGAGGAGCTACGCGTGATGGGCGGAGGCTCGCGCAGCGCGCTCTGGTGCCAGATCCTGGCGGATGTCCTCGACAAACCCATCACGCGAGCGGGGTCGAGCGAGGCGACGTCGCTCGGGGCAGGGATCCTCGCGGCCGCGGGCGTGGGGGCCTTCGCGGGGATCGAGGAGGCGGCCGCGGCGATGACGTCACGCGGGCAGGTCTTCGTCCCCGGGGAGCGGCGCGTTGTTTACGATCGGCTGTACCACGAGGTGTACGTGGGGCTGTATCCGGCGCTCGCGGGGGCGATGGGGCGGCTCGCGGAGATCAGCCGTCCCACGCCACCCGAAAACTCGTGAACGGGTAGGGGTAGTTGCGCCTGTACCAGTTGCGGAAGCTCGGGCGCAGGAGTTTGTCGTCGGTGGCGAAGGAGGCGCCGAAGACGACGTCGTGCTCGCCGTCGAAGAAATCCGCGGAGTAGCCGGGGTACGTCCGCGCATAAGCGCGAAACCCGGGCAGGGGTGAGAACGGCGTGCTCGTCCATTCCCAGCCATTGCCGACGAGCTCTTCCACGCCCCACGCGCTCGCCCCGCCGGGGTGTGAACCCGTGGGCGACGGGAACAACCGCGCGAAGCCGAAATTGCCGTGGCAGGGCGCGGGCGCGGCGTCGCCCCAGGGATAAGGCCTCCGCGCGCCTTCCGCGGCCATGTAGGCGGCGCGGCAGAGCTCGGCCTCGGTGGGCAAACGGCCGCCGTGGTGGGCGCAATAGGCCCGCGCCTGCTCGCCCGAGACCTGGACGGGCCAGCCCGCCGCGACCTCGAAGGGCACGGGGCCGAAGACGGTCTTGACGAGCAGGCGGCCGGCGCCATGGATCCACGTGCGCGGCCGGAGCGAGTCGGGTTCGCCGTTCGCCCGGAAGAATACGCGCCAGTCGAGGTTCCGCGCGGGGAGCGAATCGAGAGAAAAAGCCCGAACGGAGACCGTGGCCCTGCCAAACTCGTTGTCCCAGCCGAACGGGATCTCGTCCCAGGCGGCGCCGATCACGGCGGGGCCCTCGGGGATGTGGATACGCTCTCCCGCGCGGCCCTCGCTCGATCCGGGCGGCGCCACGGACGCGGGGCGCTGGATCAGGCCCGGGCGGCACTCCGCGAGCATGTAGAGCAGCGTCTCCTGGTGCATGAGCTCGTGCTCGAGGACGAGGTGCAGGATGCGCTCGTTTTCGCAGAGCGGATCCGCGCTCGACGCCCGCGCGAGGACCTCGGGGATCTTCGCCCGGACGGCGCGGCGAGAGGCGTCGCGATACGAAAGCACGGCCGAGACGGAGGGCCACGTGGGGATGCTCGTCCGGCGCGCGCCCTCGTCGTCTTTCGGATCGATGCCCCGTTCGAAGAGGACGTCGAGCGCCTCGTCGAGGTGCCCCGCCCCGAGCACGCCGCGGCCGATCTGGTTCCAGGCGAACGCGGGCAGGTGGCCGAGGTAAAACAAAAATGGGTGGCGCAGGCCGATCGGACGCTCGAGCAGGGCCTCGCGAGGGAGCAGGCCGAACAGGAGGTCCGTGCGCTGGTAGGTCGTGTCGAGTTTGTCGGCCCAGTACGATTCGCGCGATAGGGTCACGAACGACGCCTCCGGAGCAGGGCGAGGGCGAAGAGGTCCTCCGGGTCGGTGTACCAGCGGTCGATCGAGAGCCCCGCCTCGGCGGCGCAGGCTTCGAGCGACGCGCGCGTGAATTTGCAGGAAATCTCGGTGCGGATCTCCGCGCCCGCGTCGAGATCGAGCCCGAGGTCGAGCGCGGCGAGGCGGACGTCTTGCCTCCGGCGGGCGACGAGGCGCATCTCGATCCAGGCGTTCTCCCGGTCGTAGAAGGCGCGGTGCCGGAAGCCCGAAGGGTCGAAATCGCCGCCGAACCGCCGGTTCAGCACGGAGAGCACGTTCAGGTTGAAGGCCGCCGTGACGCCCTCGGGATCGTCGTACGCCGCCTCGAGCCGCGCCGGATCCTTGACGAGATCGACGCCGAGCAAGAGCGCGTCCGAGTCCGCCATCCTTTGCGCGAGCTCGCCGAGGAACGAGCGGCGCTCGTCGGGGTGCAGGTTGCCCACGGTGCCGGCGAAAAACACGAGGAGGCGCTCGCCCGCCGGGCCGAGGCGCCCGAGGTCGGTCAGGAAATCGCCGACGATACCGCGAAAGGCGAACGTCGGATAATCCACGGAGAGGCGGTCGATCGACTGGAGCAAAAAGAGCTCGTTGATGTCGAGCATGGTGCAGGTCGCGCCCTGCCCGTGGGTACGCAGGGCGTCGAGCAGCAGCCGGATCTTGCGGCCCGCGCCGCTGCCGAGCTCGACGAGGTGACGAGGACGCGCGCGCGCGACGATATCGACCGCGGCATTCTCCAGGATCGCGATCTCCGTGCGGGTCTGGTAATACACGGAGAGCTCGGTGATCCGCTCGAAGAGCTCGCTCCCCTTGTCGTCGTAGAGGTATCGAGCCGGGATCTCCGGGAGCTCCTGGAGCAGGCTCTCGCGGAGCGCCGCGCCCTCGTCGACCGGGCGCGTGGAGGAGCGGGGCGCGAGATCTCCGGGCGCGTCGTTCCTGACAGGCGATCCGTCCATTCGGAAAACCCTCCGGCGCCCGCCGGGCGGGGGCCCGGGCGCCGGGCGCGATGCGCCGTTTGCTCAGGACACCAGCGTCGAGGCGGGCTCCGCGGGGGCATGCGAAACCCATTCCCGAGCGCGGGCCTGCAGGTGAACGTGGGCCGGAATTCGCTCGAGGAAGGTCCGGCGCAGGAGAGGATCCGGAATTCGAGACGCCCGCGCGAGGAGAGCGGCCTCGGCGGCGACGACGGCCGCGCGCGCCTCCTCCACGCGGCCGAGCGCGTGGAGGGCGTCCACGCGCGACAGGACGAGGTGCTCGTGACCAAAATGGTACATGCCGCGCCGGTCACTCTCGGCGAGGGCCGCCTCGGCGAGCGCGAGGGCCTCGGCAGGGCGGCCCTCGGCGAGCGCGAGGCCGGCACGGATACCCGCGAGGGCCACGCGCGCGAACGGGTAGGGCGACACGAGGGGCTCGAGGGCGAGGGCGCGCGCCCGCGCCGCCTCCAGGAACCCGGCGGCGAGCGACGCCTCGGCGAGGACGAGCCCGGCATTGAGGGCGATGGTCCGCTCGCCACGCGCCTCGGCCTCCTGGAGCACCCCGATGCAAGGTTCGAGGGCCTCGGCGGGGCGGCCGCGGAGCAAGAGGACGCGGCCGAGGTAGGTGCGCGTCGCGAGCGCCATCATCCCGCCCGGCTCGGCGCCCTGCATGGCGCGTGAGAGGGCGGACTCGGCCTCCTCGAAGGCGCCGAGGAACGCCCAATCGAGGCCGACGTGCATCTGCACGTAGGGGCCATATCGCCGATCCCCCGCGGCCTCGAAATGGGCGAGGGCCTCCAGATCGAGGGCGAGCGCCGCCGCGAAATCGCGAGGGACGTAGCGCAACCAGAAGGCGCGCGTCATCTTCACCCAGCCCGCCGCGGAGGGCTCGTGGCCGAGGTGAGGCGCGCTGACCTCCTCCAGGCGCGCCAGGTGCGTCTCGGCGAGCTCGCGCTCGGCCCCGAGCAAATACGGCATGATCGCCACGCTGTAGGCCCAGGCGAACGCGGGGATCGCCGCGGGCACGGGGTTCACGCGGGCGAGCTCGCGCGCGAAGGCGGCGCGGGCCTCCGGGTTGTTCGCGACGAGCGGGCTCGTGATGGCGCTGCCGAGCGCGCGGCAATGGCTCGTGGTGCCCGGCGTGGCGATCGCGAGCGTGGCCTCGGCCGAGGCGAAGGCCCGCGCCCAGTCGCCGTTCCAGGCCCACGCGTCGGTCTGGATCGCCCGGAGCGCGGCCGCTCGATCACCCGAAGCGCCAAGAGCGAGGCCACGCTCGGCGAGGCAGAGGGCGGCCTCGTCGTCGCCCGCGCCGAGCGCGTGCTCCGCGGCGCGCTCGTAATGGCCGATCGCCCGCGCCGCGTCGCCGCCGCGATCAAAATGCTCGGCGAGGATCTTCGGGTCCCATTCGCCGTGGGCTTCGAGCCACTCGCCCGCGAGCCGGTGGCCGAGGGCGCGATCCCGCTCGGTGAGCATCGCATACGCGCCCTCGCGCAGGAGCACGTTCCGGAACGCGAGCGCCTCCTCGCCCGGGAGCCGGCTCTCGCGCCGCGTGACCAGGATCTCGCGCTCGAGGAGCGAGGCGAGCACGGCCGAGAGCTCCATCGCGTCCGGCGCGTCGTCGCCGAGCAAGGCGGGGATGCCGCCGTGGAAGAAGGATTCGCCGAAGATACTCGCGGCCCGCAGCACGCGCCGCGCCTCGGGATCGAGGGCGCCGAGGCGAGCCTCGATCATGCCGAGCACCGTCTCGGGCAACGCGCCGCCGCGCCCCTCGGCGACGGCGCGCACGAGCTCCTCCAGGTAAAACGGGTTGCCCGCGGCGCGCACGGCGAGCGCGTCGACGAGCTCCGCGGGCGCGGCGTCGCCGAGGGCCGCTCGCACGATACGCGCGCTCGCCTTGCGCGGCAGCTCCCCGATCCGCACCTCGTGGGAACGATCCCCGAAGAGCCGCGGGAACAACGTCAGGGCCTCGGGCCGCGCGGCGGCGAGGACGATGAAGGCCCGATCGCCGAGCTCGCGCAGGGCCGTGTCGAGCAGGCGCAGCGACGCCGCGTCGCCCCATTGCACGTCGTCGACCGCGAAGACGACCGGATGACGGCGCGTCATCGCCGCGAGCAGATCCACGACGGCCTCGCGCATCCGGTCCTTCATGAGCGCGGGGCTCCCGCGCGCCGCGCGCAGGCGTGGGCTCGCCTCGTTCGAGGCGGGCAGCCCGACGAGCTCGGCGAGCAGCTCCGCGACACGCTCGGCGTCCGCCGCGGGGAGGTATCGGGCGACGAACGCGGCGAGCCGCGCGTGGCCCTCGAGCGGCGCGCCCGAGAGCGCGCCGAGCAACGTGGAGCCGAGCAGCGAGAAGGGAGAGCCCTGGCCGAGCAGATCGCCGTGCCCGCGGGCCACGAGCACCTCGGGGCGATCCTGCCGGATCCGCGTGACGAGCTCCGCGAGCAGGCGCGATTTGCCGACGCCCGCGGGGCCGACGAGGAGCGCGGCCGAGGGGCGCTCCTCCTCGATCGCCGCGTCGACGAGATCCCACAACGCGCGCTTCTCGCGGTCACGGCCGACGAAGGGGCTCGGCCTTCCGAGCAACGTACGCGCGGCCTCGCCCGAGGCGCGCTCCGCGACGAGGCGGTGGCCCTCGGGGGTGGTCTTCACGTCGAAGCGCGCGGCGAGCAGGGCGCGGGTGACGTCGTCGATGCGGACGCCGACCTCACCCCCCGGCCCCCTCGCCACGCCGTGGAGAGGGGGCGTTTCGGCTTCGAGCAGGCTCGCGACACGATCAACGACGGCGCCGACGGGCAGGCGCTCGGCGGCCTCGGCGCGGCCCGTGGCGAGCGCGATCGCGGCCTCGGGCAGGATCACGCGCAGGCGCAAGGCGGCGCGGGCGGCGCGCGCGGCGCGATCCGTCGGCTCGCCGGCGCCGAGCAGCGTGACCACGAGCGCGCCGTTCCGCAGCTCGTCCACGCGCGCGCCGAGCGGCGCCACCTCGTGCCGCACGGCCGCGACGACGTCGGCCTGCGAGCGTTGCGTGGAGCCCGTCGCGTCGATCGAGCTGCTCGCGAGCTCGCGGTGCAGGGCCAGGATCGAGACGAAACGCGCCTCCACGTCGGTGAGCCCCGAGGCCTCCGGTTCGTCCGCGATCGTCGGCACCTCGCCCGTCTCCTCGGTGCCGAGCGCCTCGATCGTGGCGAGCTCGGCCGCGAGCGCGGCGCCGTTCGCGGGGCGCGACGCCGGGTCCTTCGCGAGCAGGCGCGCGACGAGCGCGTCGAGCCGCGGCGGCAGATCGGGTCGCGCCTCCGCGAGGCGTGGTGCCTCCTCGAGCAGCAGCTTGGCGAAGAGCGCCATCAGGTTGTCGGCCTGGAACGGCGCGTGGCCCGTGAGGCACTCGTAGAGCACGGCGCCGAGCGAGAAGATGTCGACACGCGCGTCGAGCGGCGTCCCGTCGCCGCTCGCTTGCTCCGGCGCCATGTACCCCGGCGTGCCCAGGATCATGCCCGTCCGCGTGAGCTTGCGGCTCGCCCTCGTCCCGAGCTGCGCCAGCCCGAAATCCACGAGCTTCACGCCCTCGATCACGCGGCCCACGAGCATGAGGTTCGTGGGCTTGACGTCCCGGTGCACGATCCCGCGCGCGTGCGCGGCCGAGAGCCCCGCGGCCACGAGGCGCCCGAGCGTGAGGCACTCCGGCAGCGTGAGCGGCCCCCGCGCGAGCCGCGCCGCGAGGTCCTCGCCCTCGAGCCACTCCATCACGAGGTACGGAAAACCCGCCTCGGACAGGCCGTGCGTCACGTACCGGACCACGTGCGGATGCGAGAGCTCGGCGAGCGCGCGCGCCTCCACGTCGAAGCGGCGCGTCGCGTCGCTCGCGGGCTGGTGGATGACCTTGAGCGCGACGGGCGAACCCGTCGCGCGGTCGTGGGCGCGGTAGACGGCGCCCATGCCTCCGGCCCCTGCGCGCAGCTCGATCTCGAAACGATCGGCGATGACGTCGCCGCGCTTCATGACCTCTTGTGGCTCCCGTTTGCCGCCGCGCGCGTGGCGGGCGCCTCGCCTTCACCCTCGACGACGCGCACGCCCGAGCCCACGCGCCAGCGCTCGGCGAGCGCCCGGCCGCGTTTCTGATCGACGTCCGTCGCCGTCGCGAGGAACGCCTCGCGCAACATGGGCTGGCTGAAGGCGTACTCCGTGTCGTTCGGCGCGCGGCTCGCGCGGCGCTTCGTGATGAGCTCACGCTTCGTCAGCTCGCAGAGCAGCGCGCGCACGTGCGGCGCGCCGTCGGGCTCACCGAGCAGGGCGAGCACCGCGCCCTCCCAGAACGTGACCCCGACGAGGCTCGCCGCGCGCAAGACCCGCCGCGCCGCCGACGAGAGCTCGGCGATCGCGGGCCCGTGCACGGCGAGCAGCGCCTCCGGCGTCACGCCCGTGGCGCCCCGCGCGAGCTCCTGCAAGAAGAGCGGATGTCCCTCGGCGCGTTGCGCGAGCGCCGCGAGCTCGGCCTCGTCCGCCTCCGGCCCGAGCGCGCGGCGCAAGAGCTCGCGCGACGCGCGTTGCGAGAGCGCCCCCATGCGGATCTCCTGCACGTTCCGGCGCCCGAAGAGCCCCGGCGCGCGGTCGCGCACCTCGGGCCGGGCGAGCGCGAGCACGCCAAACGGGCTGTCCGACAGCTCGCCCAGCGCGCGATCCACGAGCGCGAGCGTCGCCGCGTCGGCCCACTGCACGTCGTCGAGCACGAGCACGAGCGGCCCCGACCGGGCGCGCACCCCGAGCACGCCGAGCGCGTGCTCCTCGAAGCCACGCGCCTCGCCCTCGTCCTCGCCCGGGCCACGCGCGGGCGAGAGCGCCCGGATCAGCGGCTCGATCATGCCGAAGTCGACCCCGGCCGCCCCGGGCCGGCCGTAACCCACGACGAGGCCCGGCCGGCTCGCTCGCAGCGCGCGCACCACCTCCTGCGCGAGGCGCGTCTTGCCGAGCCCCGCAGACGCGACCACGAGCGCCGCCGCCGCGCGTGGCTCGTCGAGCCCTTCTTCCAGCAGATCGAGCACCACCGACAGCTCGCCCTTGCGGCCCACGAGGGGGCGCTCGACGAGCAGCGGGCACGCCTCGCCGAGGTCGTCCCGCTCGGCGCGCAGCCGCGCGTCGTCCGGCGGGCCCTCGATCTCGAACCGCGCGGGCAAGAGCGCCTGCGTCCGATCGTCGATCCGCACCCCGAACACGCCCGGCGCATGGCTCGCGCGCTTCAGCAGATCGAGCGCGCGCTGCACGACCTCGGGCGCCGGCAGATCCTTGCCGGCCTCACTCCGCCCCGTGACGAGCGCGACCCGGAACCCCAGGAGCAGCTCGGCCACCGCGAGCGCGCACCGCGCCGCGCGCACCGGCCCGTCCGCCGTCCCTTCGAGCGAGAGCAAGAGCGCACCCGAGGCGAGCTCCACGACCCGCGCGCCATGCCTGCGCGCGAGGCCCCGCACCTCATCCCAAGCCGAGCGGGGGATCTGCGTGCGCAACGTGGGGCTCGAAGGCCGCGCGACGATCTCCACGGCAGGCGCGGCGACAACCGCACAGACGAGGTGGTGCTCACGATCGGAGATCCCCTCGGGCAAGGCGGGCACGACGGAGATCCGCTCCCCGTCCACGGCGTCGATGCCCTCGAGCGCGCGCAGCACCTCAGCCCCGTCGGCGGGCCGCGCCTCGGCCACACGCGAGAGCATCCGCGCGACGAGCGAGTCGAGCGCCCTCGGCACCTCGGGCCGGATCGAGCGCACACGCGGCGCATCCTCGAGCAGCAAGCGCGCGAGGATGGCCATCACGCCTTCGCCCTCGAACGCAGGTTTGCCCGTCAAGCACTCGAAGAGCAAGGCGCCGAGGGAAAACACGTCGGCCCTGGCATTGACGCGCCCCTTGGAGCCCTGGGCCTGCTCGGGCGCCATGTACCCAGGCGTGCCGAGCACGCTGCCGGTGCGCGTCAAGCGGGCGCCGCCGGCAGCGGCCTGAGCAAGCCCAAAGTCGAGCACCTTGGCACTCTCGGGCGCGCCGCCGACGAGGAAGACGTTGCTCGGCTTGACGTCACGGTGGACGATCCCACGCGCATGCGCGGCGGCGAGGGCGGACGCGACGCGGATGCCAAGCAGGACGACCTCACTCTGCGTGAGCTCACCTTCGATGAGGCGCGACGCGAGGCTCCTACCCTCCAGCCATTCCATGACGAGCCAGGGCGCGCCCGAGGGCGTGGCGCCATGGTCGACGTAGCGGACGATATGGGGATGGCCGAGCTCGGCGAGGATCTTGGCCTCGTGATCGAACCGGCGGATGGCCTCGGCATCATGCTCGCCGAGGACCTTGATGGCGACAGGCGCACGCGTGACCCGATCATGCCCACGGAACACCGAGCCCATGCCCCCCGTGCCGGCGATACGCTCGAGGACGAAACGACCGCCGACCACGTCTCCAGGCTGCACGGCCGGGAGGATGCCGAGGTAGGGCGGGAGAGGCAAGCGTCGTGGAGAGGGAGCAGGTGAACAGGGTCTCATCGCGGGGCGTAGCGCCGGGGCGCTGCCCCGGACCCCGCGGGGGGCTGTCCGCCCCCTCGACCCCGGACCAGGCACGGCCTGGACCGAGGGTTGAAAAACTGCGCTCCGCGCAGTTTTTCAAACGGGCCGACGTAGAGGCCGGGGCGCCAGCAGAACCAGCAGCGCGGCTGTTTTGGTTGGCAAGGTCGTTGGTGGTCTTGACTGCGGCTGTTCGATGAACTGCGCGGAGCGCAGTTCATCGACGAAAGGTCCAGCGCCTGCGCTGGTCCGGGTCCAGGGGCGGATAGCCCCGGTGGGGCCTGGGGCAAAGCCCCAGCGAAGCGCCTTCGACATGAGGCGTGCCCCGTTCATCATTCCCCTCGGCTCAACGCCGGCAGGTGCAGACTGTGCCGGGGCGGTACCAGGGGCCGCCGCAGTATCCGCTGCGATAGCCGCGGCTGCGGCAATGGTCGTCGCAGAGTCCGGCCCTGGCGCCTGGCAGGACGGGGCAGCCGCGGTAATCGGCCTCGAGCGCGAGCTCCGCGGCGCCCTCGGTCTCGTCCGACGCGAGCGCGTCCGCGTCCGCGCTCACGCCCTCGTCGTCGATCTGTGCGTCGACGGCACATGCCCCGGCGCCCACGGCCAGCATCAGCACACAAAGCATCTTTTTGAGCATCGTCGCCCCCCTTGCTCGTGAATGGATGGTCGATTCTCGTCTGGAGCAAGGGGTATGCCGGGCGGGCTCGGGCGTGGGGATGTCGGGGCTCAGCCGAGGAAGGCCTGCGTGGCCTCTGCGTATTCTTTCATCAATTGCTCGTAGTCCTCGAAGGCCGGGACGGTCTCGTAGCTGTACGTGGCCGGCGTGGTCGCCCAGGGCAGCTTTTCCTTGGTATACGTCTCGATGAATGGGCGGTACCAGCTCGTGTCGTCGAGCATGGTCGGGCGGACGTTGACGAAGAAGTCCATGCCCGGGACGCGGGTGAACATCCAGGTCATGCAGTGGCCGCAGAAGAAATGGTGGACCTCGTCGCCGTGCAGGCCGCCGCGCACCGGCTCTCCCTTCGTCACCTCGAAGCCTGCGCTCGGGATCGCTGCGCTGAGCGAATAGGCGCTGGAGCTCATCCGCTGACATCCCGTGCAATGGCAGGCCATCGTGACGAGCGGCGGCGCCGTGACCCGGAGCCGCACGCGGCCACAACGACATCCACCTTCCCAGGGTAGTTTCCAGTTGGTCATGGTGTTTTCCTCTTGGTCTGTACCGGCGAGAGGATGCCCGGGGGGCGGAGGAGAGGCAAGCGGTGCGGCGAGGGCGGGTCCCGGCGGGGTGAGATCGATCCGGCGCTCGGGGATGGGCATGTCGGGGCGCCGTGAAGCGGGGAGGCGGGGCGCGGGAGCGGATCCACGACGCTGTGGATCGGCTTCCCGAGGACGGGATCGGCGGTTCACAGCGGGGTGGAGCGGGTGGGGGAGAGGGCAGACGGCGGCTCACGGCGGCGTGAGGTGCAGGCGGGGGATGAGGAAGGGCGGTTCGCGGCGATGGGGAGCGGAGATCGGCGAGGAGGAAGGTGAGGTCGGGGCGGTGGGGGAGGAGGATGGCTGGGGGGGGAGGCGGTTTCGGGGGGCTGGGGGAGGGGGAAAGGGGAGGGAAAGGGCTCAAGAGCGAGCGGCGAAGAGCGGCAGGAGCTTCCGGCCCAGCTCGTCGACGAACGCCGCGAGGCCGTTCTTCGCCCCGACCTTCCGCAGGTGCTCGATGTCCGCGTCCCGGAAGCATGCGGCCTCCCGTTCGTCGTCGTCGGTGAGACACGAAAGGACACGTTTTGGGCTCTTCTTGGCCGTGTCGTTCGTCGCGTCGAGCTCTGCCGAGCGTGCGGTGGGATCGAATCCTAGCTCTCTTCTCAGCTTCGCGAGGGCCTGCTGCTCGTCCTTGCTCCTGGCCGTGAAGGCGGCGATCACCCAGGTCTCTCGCATGGTGTGGGCCACGCCGAGCACCACCTCGAAAGGCCAATCGCCGTCGCTCCGCGCTTGCTCCAGCCCTCGCCAGCGCTCCTGTGGCTTTCCGTCACTGTCGCGCACGAGGAGGACGGCGGCCGGTTGCGGGTCCTCTGCGACGAAACATCGGAGGGCGAGCACCGCCGTCCGTGCGTCCTCGAGGGCCGGTTCTCGGCCGAAATGCCCGTGCCTCGGAGGCACCCGCCGTCGCCTCGAAGCATCGTTCACGCCTTTCCACGCGAGGAACGGTGTCCCGGCGTCGAGCCCACGGAAGGCGCGGCAGGCGCCGAGCTCCTTCTCCTGCACGGGAATGCCCTGCACGAGGACCCGATCGACGATCTCCGGGACCGTACGCGCGTCCGACGGCCCCTCGACGACCAGCCCGAGGATGCGGGGCTCTGCGTTCACTGCGGCTCCGTCTCGGCGCTCGCCCGCTCCGTCACCCAGTCCTCGCCCACGAAGCTCCAGAGCTCCCCGGCGCGCGTCGTGCTCTTCCAGCGCTCGAAATCCGGGTGCTCCGTCAGCGGCGCGCAGGCCGTCGAGCCGTCCGGGCGGAGGGCCGTGACGAGGACCTCCTCGGGCTTGAAATGGTCGAGCAGATAAGGGGAATGGCTGGTGGCGACGATCTGGAGCTCGGGATCCATCGCGAGCACCTTGCGGAGCTGGGCGACGAGCTCGCCTTGCGCGCGCGGGTGCAGGGCCTTGTCGATGTCGTCGAGCAGGAGGAGCCGGAGACGTGGCCCTTTGCACAGGGCGGTCAACAGGCCGATGACGAGCAAGGTCCCCTCGCTGGCAAGGGGCGCGGGGACGTCGGGGGCACCTTTGAAATCGAGGACGAGCTGCTGGCCCCAGTACGGACGTTCGACCGTGTGCGTCAGGGGCTTGTCGTCGATACGGATCTCCTGCTGCTCGCGTTTCAACACCTTGGCCCTTCGGGTGCGAATCCGCTCCAGTGTGGGTACCACCTGACGTGCGGCATCCTGGATCGACTGGAAGATATCGGGCGAGCGCGCCGCGAGATCCGCCAGTACGGGAGCGAGGCCCTCGCCATCGACGCGCATACGAGGCGTCTCCTCATCGCTATACGCCGCGGCCGCGAGCCTCTCCACGTCGAGCCGCAGCTTGCGCGTCGAGCGAAGCGCTTGGGCAAGCTCTCGCAACTCGGAGTGGTACATGGGCATCTCGCGCGGGGATATGGCATCGTCCTCGTCGCTCGTGATGGTCTCCTCAGCTTCCCCCCACCGGCGGATGATTGTCCCGCTCCATTCTGGCGGAGTGCGGATGTCGGACTCTTCGCCGCCGCGACTGACAGAGATCTGGACACTCGCTTCCACGCCTGCGAAACGCGCAGAGAGGGTGAGCACCATGGGATCCATCGCGCCGCGGCTCATGAGGTTCAGGGGTGCCTGGACACCCGTCATGATGGCCTCGATCGGCCTCTGCGTGGCCTGCGCGAGATAGAAGAGGCCATCCAGGACGCTCGTCTTCCCCGACCCGTTCGGCCCGACGATCACCATGAACCGCCCGAGCTGGATCTCCGCCTTGCGCAGGGACTTGAAGTTCGTGAAGGAGACCCGTTCGATCATGGTGGCTGCCGTCCTCGCGGACCGAGTCTTACACGACCCCTCACCCGGAGCCCAGTCCCGAGCCACCCTCCCCCTCGCTCGCCTTCCTCCCCCGCAGGTACACGAGCGGACCAAACAACGTGAGGAACCGCGACGTCTCCTCCACCTGCGAAAATCCCGCGGCGCGCATCAGCTCGGGCAGGCGGCCGTCGAGGTTGTCGCCGACGTGCCCGAAACGACGCGCCACGCCCGCGGCGAGTTTTCCCGGCAAGGAGCGCGGAGGACCGAGGTCCGCCACGTGGAGCTCGCCGCCCGGCGAGAGGACCCGCGCCATTTCACCGAAGGCCGTCGCCTTGTCGGAGAGGGAGAGGTGGTGGAGCACGAGGGTCGTGACCACACGATCAAACGAGCCGTCGGGGAACGGGAGGCGCTGGGCGTAGCCCTCGTGCAGCTCGACGTCCGCGCCCGCATCCGCGAGCTTCCGGCGGGCCATGGAGAGGATCTTCGGGTCGCCGTCGAGGCCCACCACCTCGGCCTCGGGGCAACGCTGCTTGAGCCGGAGCACGAGCGTGCCCGTACCAGCGCCGACGTCGAGGACGCGGTGCCGAGGTCTCACGTCGGCCAGGTCGATCAGGCGCTCCTTGAAGGCGCGCTCGCGAACCGCGGCGCGGATGAACGGGTCGTAGAAGCGCGTGAGCGCCGCGTGTCCGAGGGCGTGGATGTAGGGCTGTTCGGTGTGCATCGGCCTTGTTCCTCCTGGGTTCTGCCCTGCCGACGCACGGCGGGCGCGCGGATTACACCTCTTTTTCGAACATCACGCACGCGCCTCGGCGGGCCCGGGTCCGGGCGGGCGAGGGCTCCCGGCCTTCGCGGCGGAGCTTTATGTTCCGCGCGAGGAGGGGCCATGCCGAAGACTCCGTTTTCCGCCGTCTGCGCCATTCTGTCCATTTTCACGACCCTGATCGCCGCGCCGACACGCGCGAGCGCCGCGGAGGACGTGGCCACCGTGCCGGCGCGTTTCTCCGCCGCGCCTCTTTTCCTCGGCGGCGCGACGCACTGGAGGGTGCGGAGCCTGCGCGGCGCCCGGCCCATCCAGGGATCGGAGATCTCGGCGCGTTTCAGCGGCGGAACGGTGAGCGGGAGGGCCGGATGCAACGCGTACAATGGCTCGTACGAGGCGGGCGGGGGGGTCGTCACGATCCCAGGCGTCGGCCTCACGAGGATGCGCTGCTTTTCCCCGCGCGGGGTCATGGAGCAGGAGCAGTCCTACGTACGCGCCCTCCAGGAGGCGCGTACGTATTTCTTGCAAAGGAACCGGCTGTTCTTCCGGAACAGCGACGGCGCGGTCGTCATCGAGTTCATCCGGTCGCGGTGAGAGGGTGAAGGAGAGGGGGAATCCATGAAAAACGTGTATACGTGTTCCATTGGGATGCTCGGGCGCGGCCTCCTCTTCGCCTCGGCCCTCGTGCTGGGCAGCGGGTGCGTGGCGGAGAGCGCGGCGCCGGACGAAGAGCTCTCGCTCGGCGGCGAGGAGACGGCCGCCGAGGCGCAGGCGCAGACGATCCTCCCGAACTGCAGGGGCGCCACGGGCAGGGCCTGGAGGCTCGTGCGGTTCGGGCGGGTGCGCGGGGCTTGCTCGATGATCCGGCCGAACCACGACCCGAGCGAGTGGCTCACGTCGGCGCCCTTGCCGTCGTGCGCGTGGTTGTGGCGGCGGCTCGGCTGCGTCTACCTCGGGCCCGCCGGCTGACGCGCACGTGATTCACACGATACTCACCCGCCCGAGGGCCGCCTCGTCGAGCTGGTACAAAGCGTCGAGGAGAAGCATCTGCAGGCTGCCCGGGCCGGGGGCTTTCTCGGCGGCGATCTCGCCCGCGACCCCCAGCACGGCCATTGCGTGGGCCGCCGCGACGAGCGGATCGGGCACCACCGCGAGGAAGGCCCCGACGAGCGCGCTCGCCGTGCAACCGAGCCCCGTCACCCGCGGCATCATCGGGTGCCCGTTGCGGACCCCGAGCAGCCGCTCGCCGTCGGTCACGTAATCGACGGCGCCGCTCACCACGACCACGCATTTGTAGGTCTGCGCGAGCTGCCGCGCCGGCTCGATCGCGGCCTGCGACGGCTCGGTGCTGTCGACGCCGCGCGTGATCTTCGAGGTCACCGCCGAGAGCGCGAGCATCTCGGACGCGTTCGCGCGGATCACCGTGGGCCCGATCTGCGCGAGCTGATCGGAGACCCGCGTGCGCAGCGGCGTGGCGCCCACGCCGACGGGATCGAGCACCCAGGGTTTGGCGAGGTCGTTCGCGCGCGTGGCGCAGAGCCGCATCGCCGTGATCCACGGCGACGAGAGCGTCCCGATGTTGACCACCAAGGACGAGGCGATCGCCACGAAATCCTCGACCTCCTCGGCCGCGTGCACCATCGCCGGCGCAGCCCCGAGCGCCAGGAGCGCGTTCGCCGTGTTGTTCATCGCGACGTAATTCGTGATGTTTTGCACGAGCGGCGAGGTCGCTCGGACCTTCCGCACCGAATCCCAGACTGCGCGCGCGTCATTCCCCATGGCTCTCCCCCTGCTCTCCCATCGAAGGGGGGAGATTTTGGACAACCGAGCGCGCTTGTCAACCTAGCATTCCGGGATACCCACGCTCACGTCGAGGCTCGTGTCGACCGGCGCTTCGAGGACGTGGAGGGCGAGGCCGCCGCGCGCGGTCTCCTTGTACTTTTCTTTCATGTCGGCGCCCGTGTCCCGCATGGTCTTGATGACCTTGTCGAGGGCCACGAAATGGCGCCCGTCGCCGCGCAGCGAGAGGCGCGCGGCCTGGATGGCCTTGATCGCGGCCATCGCGTTGCGCTCGATGCACGGCACCTGCACGAGGCCGCCGATCGGATCACACGTCAGGCCGAGGTTGTGCTCCATCGCGATCTCGGCCGCGTTCTCCACGTGCGCGGGGCTGCCGCCGAGGACCTCGCAGAGCGCGCCCGCCGCCATCGAGCAGGCCGAGCCCACCTCACCCTGACAACCCACGTCCGCGCCGCTGATCGAGGCGTTTTCCTTGTACAGGAGGCCAATCGCCCCCGCCGTGAGCAAGAAGCGCACGACGCCGTCGTCCGTCGAGTGCGGGACGAACCTCCGGTAATAATGCAAGACCGCCGGGATGATGCCGGCCGCGCCGTTCGTCGGCGCCGTGACCACGCGGCCCCCGGCGGCGTTCTCCTCGCTCACCGCGAGCGCGTAGAGGCTCACCCAATCCATCGCCGTGAGCGGATCCCGCAGGCCCGCCTCGGGGTTCTCGAGCAGGTTGCGGTAGAGCCCCGGCGCGCGCCTTTGCACGTGCAGGCCCCCGGGCAGCGTGCCCTCCGTGCGCAGGCCGCGCTGCACGCAGGCCTGCATGACCTGCCAGATCCGCAAGAGCCCCGCGCGTGTCTCGGCCTCGGGCCGGAAGATCGACTCGTTTTCGAGCATGAGGTCGCTGACGGAGCGGCCGTGCGCGGCGCAGGCCGCGAGCAGCTCCGAGGCCGTGCGGAAGGGGTACGGAAACGCGGCCCGGGTCGCCTCCTTCGGCCCGTCCCCGGAGACCTCCGGATCATCGACCACGAAGCCGCCGCCGACCGAATAATAAATACGCGCGTCGAGCGCCGCGCCGCTCGGATCCTCCGCGGTGAATCGCATGCCGTTCGGGTGAAACGGCAAGGTCCTCCGCGAGAAGAGGATCTGCGAGGGCAGCGCGAAGTCGATCGTCTTGCGCCCCAGCAATTCGAGCTGCCCCGTTCGCCGCACGGCGGCGACGATCGCGTCCACGCGCTCGACGTCGACCCCGTCCGGCGTCTCGCCGAGCAGCCCGAGGATCACGGCTTTGTCGCTGCCGTGGCCCTTGCCCGTGGCGCCGAGCGAGCCGAAGAGCTCGGCCTTCACCTTCGCCGTCCGCTCGAAGAGCCCGCGCTGCTCGAGCCCCAGGGCGAACGTACGCGCGGCCCGCATCGGCCCCACGGTGTGCGAGCTCGAAGGCCCGATGCCGATCTTGAACAGATCGAAGGTGCTGATGGTCATCGCGCGCGCAGTGTACTCGACGCACCCGGGGCTGGCGATCCTCGCCGAGGTGCTACAGTCGCCGCGCGCGGCCGGTCCCTTCCTTCCGCGCCCCTGTCGCGATGAAAATGCTCTCCACCTTCCCGTTTCTGCTCGTCGCCCTCGCGACGGCCGCCTGCGCCGCGGAGGCCCCCACCACCTTCCGGCCCGATTCTCCCGCGAACCCCGCCGCCGTGCCCGCCAAGCGATTGTCGGTCGGCGCCGTGCTCGTCGCGAAAGACCCGCTCGAAGCGCGCGTCTGCGCCGAGGGCGCGCCGTGCGCCTTCCCCGACGCCGCGGCCAGGAAGGCGCCCGAGGCCCCCGCGGGCCACGAAGGGCACGGCGGGCATCACCATCACCACCACGGACCGTGAGGCGAGGCGAACCCATGAAGAGCTCCCTTTGGTCTGGAGGTCTCTCGGCGCTGCTCGTCGCCTTCTCCGCGGGGTGCGGGGGCGGCGCGCTGGACACGGACGTGCGCGACGTGAACGAATTCCTGGCCGCGCACGGCGCCGGGCGAGCGTCGGGCGCTCCGGCGCGCCCCTCCGTGGCGCTGCCGTCCGAGGAGCGCTGGGAGGAGGACCCTTCCGAGGCGCCGAAGATCCTCGCCAAACCCTTGCATGCCGAGGCGGCCGTGCGCCTCTCGCTCCTCATGAACCGGGATTTGCGGGCGTCGATGTACGAGCTCGGTATCGCGCGGGGCCGCGTCGTGCAGGCGGGGCTCTTGCCGAACCCCGAGATCGAGGTCTCGCTGCGCGCCCCGCAGGATCCCTTCCAGGAGCTGCAGGCCGACATCGGCATCGAATACGACATCTCGCGGGTGATCCTCATGCCCTTGCGCAAAGGCGCGGCCGAGGCGGAGCTCGCGGCGGAGCGGGTGCGCGTCGCGGGCGAGGTGCTCGACACGGCCTACCGGGCGCGTGTCGCGTTTTACGAGGTGCAGGCGCGGCAAGGCGTGCTCGACTTGCGCTCGCGGGCGCTCGCGGCGTTCCAGGCCGGGTTTGCCGCGGCCGAGGAGCTCCACCGCGTGGGCAACCTGCCGGACGTGGACCTCGCGACCCAGCGCGCGGCCGTGGAGGCGGCGCGGATCGAGGTCGCCGAGGCGGAGAACACGCTGCTCGACGCGCGGGAGCGGCTCAACCTGGCGATTGGTTTGTCGGGCGAGAAGACCTCCTGGACCGCGCCGGACCCGCTGCCGCCGCCCGAGGTGGATACGATCGACGCGGCGGGGGGCGAAAAGAAGGCCCTCGCGGCGAGCCTCGAGCTGGCGGAGATCGCGGGCCGGATGCAGGCGGCCGGCAAGCGCGTGGGCATGCACCGCGCCGAGGGGCGCTTGCCGCACCTCTCGGGCGGGTTTCACGGCGAGAATGACGGCCGGGCTTGGGAGATCGGCGGGCACGTGACGGTGGGGTTGCCGATCTTCGATCGGGCCCAGGGCCGCGTGATCAGCGCGCAGAGCGAGCTCGGGGCCTTGCGGGAGAGGTACGTCGCGACGGCGACGGCGGTGCGCGCGAACCTTCGAATGGCGCAGAACCGCGTGGAGTCCGCGGGCAGGCGGGCGCGGCATTACCGCGACGCGCTCTTGCCCGCCCGGGAGAAGGCGCTCGCCGAGACGCTCTTGCAATACAACGCGATGCAGGTGGGCGTCTTCCAGGTGCTCGAGACGCAGCGGCGGCTGACGGAGGCGGGGATCGCCTACACGGAGACGCTGCTCGAATACTGGAAGGCGCGCGCGGCGCTCGATCAGGTCCTCGCGGGCCGGCACCGCGCGCTCGGGCTCGCGCCGCCGGGCGTGGGGAGCGCGGGGATGGGCGGCGGGGCCGAGAGCTCGGCGGGGCATTGAGGAGAGGAGGCGGGAAGCAATGGATCGACGTGATTTCGTGAAGATCGGCGCCGCGATCGGCGGCGCGCTCGTCGCCTCCGAGGCGCTCGCCCAGGGCGCGCCCGAGAAAAATGCTGGCAAGCGCGCGCGCCGCCCCGGGCCTTTCCCGGGTGGCCAGCCGGCGGTCGTCACGCCGAACGGGGCGACCTTGAAGCTCGTCGAGAAGGACGGCGTCAAGATCGGCCACCTCGTGGCCATGCCGGTCAAGCACACCTTCACGCCCGGCCTCGAGGCCGAATGCTGGGGCTACAACGGCCGCGTGCACGGTCCCACGATCGAGGTCGTCGAGGGCGACCGCGTGCGGTTTTACGTGACGAATCGCCTGCCCGAGCCGACGACGGTCCACTGGCACGGCGTCATCCTGCCCTGCGGCATGGACGGCGTCGCGGGCCTCACGCAGAAGCCCATCGAGCCGAAGGACACGCACGTCTACGAGTTCACGTTCTCGAAGGCGGGGACGTTCATGTACCACCCCCATTACGACGAGATGACCCAGATGGCGCTCGGGATGGTGGGGATGATCGTGGTGCACCCGAAGAACCCCAGGGGCCCGCGGGTCGATCGCGATTTCGCGCTCGTCACCCATGAATGGGCGATCCGCGCCGGCGCGCGGCGGCCGGATCCCAACGAGATGAAGGACTTCAACGTCCTCACCTTCAACGCGAAGGCCTACCCGGGCACCGAGCCGCTCGTCGTCGGCAAGGGCGAGCGCGTGCGCATCCGGCTCGGGAACCTCTCGGCGATGGATCACCACCCGATTCACATCCACGGCCTCGCCTTCGAGACCACCTGGACCGACGGCGGCGAGATCCCGGTCACGGCGCGGCACCCGGACACGACGGTGCTCGTGCCGACGGGCAGCGTGCGCGTGATCGAGTTCGTCCCCACGGAGTCGGGCGACTGGGCCATGCATTGCCACATGACCCACCACATCATGAACCAGATGGGACACGGCTTCCCCGTGATGGTCGGCGCGAACGCGGCGGCGATCGACAAGCGCGTGCAGGCGCTCGTCCCCGATTACATGACGATGGGGCAAGCCGGCATGGGCGGGATGGACGACATGAAGATGCCGGTCCCGAAGAACTCGATCCCCATGCGCGGCGGCAAGGGGCCCTTCTCGACCATCGACATGGGCGGCATGTTCACGATCCTGAAGGTCCGCGACGATCCGGACGCCGAGGATGGGAAGGGCTGGTATGCGCACCCGAAGGGGACCGTGGCCGACAAAGCCGACAGCACGAAGATGAAGGCAGACGGGATCGACCCGGACGTCACGTTCTGATTCGGAATTCCAATCGAGCAGACGTCTCGGACACTCGATTTTTCCGCTCTAGCATCGTGGGCGGACGTCCATTAAACCTTGGATTGATGGGACGTATCGACGCTCGGGCACCTTCGGTCGAGGCCTGTCTTGCCGGCGGGGGCGAGATGGGCGCGCTGATGCGCTCGATCGATTGGACGAAGGCGCCCCTCGGCCCGGTCTCGGGCTGGCCGAGGAGCCTGAAGACGATGGTCGGCGTCGTCCTGAACAACCGGTTCCCCATGCTGGTCTGGTGGGGTCCGGAGCTCGTCCAGGTCGCCTACAATGACGCCTACCGTCGGATTCTGGGCAACAAGCACCCCTCGTCGCTCTGCGCCCGTGGCCACGAGGTCTGGGCCGAGATCTGGGATGTCGTGGGCCCGATGGCGACGAGCGTGTACGAGGGCGGGCCCGCGACCTGGAGCGAGCACCTCCTGCTCTGGGTGCAGCGGCGGGGGTTCCGCGAGGAGACGTATTTCACGTTCTCGTACAGCCCCGTCCCCGGCGACGACGAGCGCGTGGGCGGCGTGCTCATCACGGTGCACGAGACGACCGAGCAGGTCCAGGACGACCGCCAGCTCGTGATGTTGCGTGACCTCGCGGCGCGCTCGGCCGTCGCGAAGTCCGCCGAGGAGGCCTGCCGCACGGCCGCCACGATCTTCGCGACGAACCACGCCGACCTGCCCTTCACGCTCCTCTACCTGAACGACGAGCGCGCGCACGAGGCGCGGCTCGTCGGCGAGAGCGGGCTCTCGGGCTACGAGGGGCCGGCCAAGCCCGCGGTCGTGTCGCTGCGCGGCGGGGCGCAGGCCTTCCCGTTCGCCGAGGCGGCGCGTGAGGGGCGCGAGGTGCTCGTCGAGGACCTCGCCGGTCGCTTCGGCGCCCTGCCCGAGGGGCGCTGGGGCAGCCCGCCCGAGCGCGCGCTCGTCCTGCCGCTCACGCGGGCGGGGCAAGACGAGCCGTATGGCTTCCTCGTCGCCGGCGTGAGCCCGTATCGCGTGCTCGACGCGCGTTATTGCGGCCTCTTCCGGCTCTCGGCCGATCAGGTCGTCACCACCATCGGCAATGCCCGCGCGCACGAGGAGGCGCTCGCCCGCGCCGAGGCGCTCGGCGCGATCGATCGCGCCAAGACGGCCTTCTTCAGCAACGCGAGCCACGAGCTGCGCACGCCGCTCACGTTGATCCTCGGGCCGGTCGAGGACGCGCTCGCGTCGCCCGCGGGCACGCTCGACGGCGACGCCCTGCGCTGGGTGCATCAAAACGCGCTCCGGCTCGCGAAGCTCGTGAACGGGCTGCTCGACTTCTCGCGTATCGAGGCGGGGCGCATCAATGCGTCGTACGAGCCGACCGACCTCGCGGCGCTCACCCGGGACCTCGCGAGCGCGTTTCGTTCGGCCTTCGAGCGCGCGGGGCTCACCTTCCGGGTGGACTGCCCGGCGCTCCCGGAGCCGGTCTACGTCGACCGCGACATGTGGGAGAAGATCGTGCTGAACCTGCTCTCGAACGCGCTGAAGTTCACGTTCGAGGGGGAGGTCTGCCTTTCGCTTTGCGCCGCGGGGGGGCACGTGGAGCTCTCGGTCGCGGACACGGGCACGGGGATCGCGGAGGAGGAGCTGCCGCGCCTCTTTGATCGATTCCACCGCATCCAGGGCGCGCGCTCCCGGACGCATGAGGGCACGGGCATCGGGCTCGCGCTGGTGCAGGAGCTCGCGCGGCTGCACGGGGGGCGCGTCGAGGTCACGAGCAAGCTCGGCGAGGGGACGCGGTTCCGGGTGGTGATCCCGCTCGGCGTGTCGCACCTGCCGGCGCCGCGGGTGCACGAGGCGTCGACGCCTCCGTCGACACGCGCGGGCGCGTCGCCGTACGTGGAGGAGGCGCTGCGCTGGCTGCCGGGCGCGGGTGAAGGTGACGCCGAGGGTCGGGAGAGCCGGCTCCCGGTGCCGGCGATCGACGCGCTCGCGCCGAGCCCAAACGCGTGTATCCTGCTTGCCGACGACAACGCGGACATGCGCGCCTACGTCGGCCGGATCCTGGGGGAGCGGTGGAAGGTCGAGGCCGTGGCGGACGGCGCGGAGGCGCTCGAAGCGGCGCGCCGCGCGCGGCCGGACCTCGTCTTGACGGACGTGATGATGCCGAACCTCGACGGTTATGGTCTCCTGCGCGCATTGCGGGAGGACGCGGCGACACGTGACGTGCCGGTGATCATGCTGTCGGCGCGGGCGGGGGAGGAGTCGCGGGTGGAGGGGCTCTCGGCGGGCGCGGACGATTACCTGCCGAAGCCGTTCTCGGCGCGTGAGCTCACGGCGCGGGTGGCGATCCACCTGAAGCTGGCGGAGCTGCGGAAACGCGCGGTGGAGGAGCGGGCGAAGATGTACGCGCTCTTCGAGCAGGCGCCGGTGGCGATCGCGGTGATGCGGGGCGCGGAGCACGTCTACGAGCTGGCGAACCCGCGCTTCCAGGTGATGGCGGGCCGGTCGAACGTCGTGGGGCGCGCCTTCGTCGAGGTCTTCCCGGAGCTCGCGGAGCACGGCCTCGTGGGGCTCCTCGATCGGGTGTACCGGACCGGGACGCCGTACGTGACCGACGAGCAGCGGGTCGACATCGACCGCGGGCGTGGCCAGGTGGAGGAGTCCTACTTCAGCTTCAACCTTTACCCGGTGCGCGACGACGCGGGCGCGCCGGAGGCGATCCTGGCGGTCGTGGTCGACGTGACCGAGCGGGTGCGCGCGCGAAAGCGGCTCGAGGAGGCGATGCGGGAGCGGGAGCAGCTCCTCGTCCGCGAGCAGGAGGCGCGTCGGGAGGCCGAGTCGGCGAACCGTTCGAAGGACGAGTTCCTGGCGATGCTGGGTCACGAGCTGCGCAACCCGCTCGCGCCGATCACGACGGCGCTTTACCTGATGCGAATACGGGCCGGCGACGCCGCGGCGCGGGAGCGCGCGGTGATCGAGCGGCAGGTGAAGCACCTGGCGCAGCTCGTGGACGATCTCCTGGACGTCTCGCGAATCACGCGCGGGAAGGTGGAGCTGAAGAAGGAGCGCATCGAGCTCGCGGAGGTGGTGGCGAAGGCGATCGAGCTGTCGAGCCCGCTCCTGGAGCAGCGGCGGCACCACCTGACGGTGGAGGTGCCCTCCCGGGGGCTCTTCGTGGACGGAGACGTGACGCGGCTGTCGCAGGTGGTGTCGAACCTGCTGACGAACGCGGCGAAGTACACGGAGCCGGGCGGCCGGATCGAGGTGGAGGCGAGGCGTCGCGGGCGGGAGGTCGAGATCCGGGTGCGCGACAACGGGATCGGGATCGCGCCCGAGGTGCTGCCGAGGATATTCGAATTTTTCGTGCAGGACAGGCAAGCGCTCGACCGCGCGCAAGGAGGGCTGGGGCTCGGGCTGGCGATCGTGCGAAACCTGGTGACGATGCACGGAGGGACGGTGTCCGCGCGGAGCGAGGGGAAGGGGAAGGGGAGCGAATTCACGGTGCGATTGCCCGCCGCAGGAGGCGCAGCGGCGGCGGACGTGGCGCAGCCGAGGGGGATGGCGGGAGCGGAGGCGGCGGGGAGCGGGGCGCATCGCATCTTGGTGGTGGACGACAACGAGGACGCGGCCGCATTGCTGGCGGAGTCGCTGGGGAGCCTGGGGCACCAGACGAGGGTGGCGTCGGACGGTCCGTCGGCGTTGCGGGTGGCAGAGGGGTTTCACCCGGACATCGCGCTGCTCGATATCGGATTGCCGGTGATGGATGGATACGAGCTGGCGCACCGATTGCGGGAGCGGCCGGAGTTGACGCGGCTACGGTTGATCGCGGTGACGGGGTACGGGCAGGAGTCGGATCGGTCGCTGTCGCGCGAGGCGGGGTTCGACGCGCACCTGGTGAAGCCGGTGCAGTTCGACAGGTTGACGGGGCTCTTCGACGAGTTGTTCGGGCAGGAAAGGACGGAGTGAGAGGCGGCTGAAGCTGCTGCTGCTGCTGCTGCCGCTGCTGCTGCTGCTGCTGCCGCTGCTGCTGCTGCTGCTGCTGCTGCTGCTGCCGCTGCTGCTGCTGCCGCTGCTGCTGCTGCCGCTGCTGCTGCTGCCGCTGCTGCTGCTGCCGCTGCTGCTGCTGCCGCTGCTGCTGCTGCTGCTGCTGCTGCCGCTGCCGCTGCTGCTGCTGCTGCTGCTGCTGCTGCTGCTTTCTTCTCGTCCGGGGAGGGCGATTGTGCCCGCGTGCTCGGAAGGCGAAAGGCCAAGCCGTGCTCGCCGTCCTCGCCGTGCTCGCTTCGCTGCGCGCGGCTCCGGGCGGCTGCGCGCGGTGCGAGGCAAAGCCTCGCAGCCTTTCGCCTTCCTCCGCGCGCGGGCCAGGGGACGGGGTCCCCGGTCGGGGATACGGAGGAAACAATGGTGCTCAGGATTTATGGCGTGGCGATCGAGATGCTCAGGATGTTGCGGCCGGTGATGGAGCGGATCGGGTCGAAGGATCCGAATCTGGGGGACCAGTTGCGGCGGGCGGCGACGAGCATTCCTTTGAATCTGAGCGAGGGCGCTTATTCGCAGGGAAGGAATGAACGGGCCCGCTGGCATACGGCCATGGGTTCGGCGGCGGAGGTCCGCGCGTGCCTGGATGTGGCAGAAGCGCTCGGGTACGTGGATGGGGTGGACGAGGAGCTACGCATCAAGCTGGAGCATCTCATCGGCACCCTGTATCGCCTCACGCGACGCTAATCGAATCGGCGTGCCGCCCTTCCCTGGGCGGCACGCCCTCGCGCGAACGGCCCGCTTCCTTCCCCACCTCGACTCGCTCTCGCGTATCCTCGTCCGCCATGCGTGTCGTCCGCTTCTATTTCGATGTCATCAGCCCCTACGTCTGGCTCGCGTGGACCCAGGTCCCCGCGATCGAGGCGCGCACCGGCGCTCGCTTCGAGCTCGAGCCCGTGCTGTTCGCCGGGCTGCTCGGGGCGCATGGGAACAAGGGGCCCGCGGAGATTGCGCCGAAGCGGGTTCACATGCTCCATGACGTGGCGCGATGGGCGATGACGTTGAAGCGGCCCTACGCCGGTCCGCCCGCGCACCCGTTCAATCCTCTGAAGGCGCAGCGCATGTGCGCGGCCCTCGAAGACGCAGGCGAGCGCCGCCGCCTGGCCGGCGCATTGATCGTCGGGACCTGGGAGAAAGGGCTCGACCTGATGGACGACGCCGTCCTTCGCGCCATCGCCGACGACGCGGGCCTCGACGGCGCGGCGCTGCTCGCCGCCACCACGGAGCCGGCGGTGAAGGAGCGCCTCCGCGCGAATACCGAGCGCGCCCTTGCCGAGGGGGTCTTCGGGGTCCCGAGCTTCCTCGTCGACGCAGAGCTCTTCTGGGGGAGCGATCGGCTCGTCTTCGTCGAGGCCTACCTCGAAGGCCGGCTCCCTGTCGACAAGGCCGAGATCGAGGCGCGGCTCGCGCGGCCACGCGCGGCGGATCGAAGAAACGTCTAGGGGTCGGCGCTAAAGATCCGTGCGGGAGACCGGAATGCACCGCCATACCGGCCCCGGCATATCGCAGGCGCAGACCTCGCCGTTGATGATGCCCTGCGAGAGGTCGGCCCCGGGGCCGGGGACGGCGCATTCGCGATTGCCGAAGTTCGGATCCATCGTGCAAGCGCTCCCCTCCGCCGCCCCGGCCGGGCATTGGGGGATGATGTGCGGCGAACACGCGAGGAGGGTCTGCACGCAGGTGAGCGTGCCATCCTCGCCACACGAGCAGGTGAGCCCGTTGCAGAAGTCGGGGCCGTAGATCGACTCGCCAACCGAGTTGTCGACGTCGAGGCCGCGTGGCGTACCGTAGCGGCAGACCTCCGAGAAGTCGCAGGCGAGCTTCGGCTCGCCGCGGAACGGCGCGGGCGGGCACGCGGTGAGGGTTTCGTCCTCGCAGCCACCCACGGCCACGAGGAGGAGGAGGAAGGACGAAGAGGCGAAGAGGCGCAGGGCCTTGGAGGGGTTCATGTCCGCCGTGGAGCAACGGTCATGCCCGTCGTAGCGGTCTGCGACCGCGTCGTAGCCCTCGGTGATCGCGTCGTAGCGCTCTGGGACCGCGTCGTAGCGCTCTGGGACCGCGTCGTAGCCCTCGGTGACCGCGTCGTAGGGTAGTGTCCTAATTAGGGGGAAACTGTCCTAATTCGACGCGGGATCGATCGCGATGTCGTAGGTTTGCCGGGCCTGAAAAGGCGCCGCCCCGGAAGGTCTGGGAACCGTCCGAGGCGACTTGACGCAACCACGCTTCCACGAGGTCACGCCCATGCACGATCTGTCATGGCCCGGTTCGTACGGCCAAGAGAACGATCCGCCCTGCCCGCCCGATCCCCCGGAGACGCCGCGCCGCCGCAAGTCGGGCGCGCTCATGCTCTCCGCGGAGGAAGCGCGCCACGTGCGCGTTGCCGTGCGCAAGCTGCGCCGCGCGTTCGGGACCTTCCGCGCGCTCTCCGTCATGACCGGGATCCCGGCGAGCACGCTCCGCCGCGCCGCGAACCCGAAGAGTTCCCCCACGGGCACGCTCGCGATCCGCGTCGCCGCCGCCGCGGGCGTCGCGGTCGAGGTCCTTCTCGGCGGCAAACTCGTGGTGACCACGCCCGTCATCGGGAGGGCAGCATGAAGCGCTCCCGCGTCAGGGAACGTGAGCGCATCCGCGCCGCCGTCCAGACCACCGACCCGGCCGCGCTGGCGGCCTACGCGGGAGCGCTCCGCCCCGTCGTCGCGAGCCTTCGGGCCCTCGCCGAAGACGCGACCGCGGAGCCGAGCAAGCGCGTCCACGCGCGCTCCTACCTTCGGCGGGAGATCCTCCGCGGCATCCGCGAGATCGAGGCCCGGATCGACGCCGCTACGCCCGCCCCCTCTCCCGCCTCTTGACCTCTCTTGACGGCGCGCTCGGCGCGACTTCGCCCGAAGAATCTTGCCCGTTCGCGCTTCCCTTTGCTCCCATGCCGTCGAGAGCCTGACGAACGAGCACCTCCAGCGTGAGGATCTTGCACGCGAGGCGCTTTCGAGCGCGCCTGACTTCACCTTCGGCGCGCTCGATCGCCTCCACGAGTTCCTTCCGTTCGGTGTCTCGTTTGGCCCGGGTCCCGACGTCTCGTCTCATGAGGGTTCAGGATGACCACTACAAGCGACGAACCGCTTCGCACGTTGTTGTTGCAATGGGCGTTCAATAAGACGAAAGGGCAGGAAGGAACGATACAAATCGGCGAGATACAGCGCGTCGCGACGGACGCCGGATACCCCGTCGATGCCGCGAAACATGCGATCGAGGTTCTCACGAGCCGAGGTCACTTCGCGACCTACTCGATCGTCAAGATCGTGTTCACCGCGGAGGGCGTGCGCGCCGCCGCGAGAGCCCTCCGCGGCTCATCCTGATCGCCGTCAGTCGTCGTCCGGCTCGTCGTCGAAGAACGACAGTTGCCGCTCCCGCGCACGCCACGCGAGGAGATCCATTTGCTCCCAGCGCGCCTCGTGGTCGTCCACGTGCGGCGTCGCATAGCGGACCGGAGCCGGAACCGGAGGCGGCGGGGGCTTCGGCGCCTCGCTCGGCTTGCCCTTCCCGCCGTCGACGACGCGGAGGAAGCCGCGCCCGCCGGGGAGCTCTCGCGCTGTCCCTTCGGGCGTCCGAGGACGTAGCTCCTGCTTCGCGGGCGCCTCGCACGGGCCCGAGGTCAGAAGCGCGGCTTCCAACTCCGCCAGGCTCCACACGTGATCCGTGAGCCCTACGGCCATGGCGGGCGTCACGCGGAGCGTCGAGACCACGTGGCAGAAGTTGTAGTGGAAGTAGGCCAGGGCGACCGCGGCGCGGTGGTTGACCAGCTTCTTCGAGAACGCGTAGCAGAGCCGCCGCATGCGCCCGACGTGGTGCCGCATCGTGGCGTTGTTCCGCTCCACGTAGGCCGTGCTCGCCTTGTCGAGGTCCGGCGCGCCGTAGACCGTGCGCTTCGTGATGAACGGATCCCGCGGGGGCTCGTACCGGTGATCGGCCGGCCCCTCGCGCCGCCCGCGCTTCGTGTAGTTTTTGATCGTCTGCGCGAAGTCGACGCCGGGGCCGAAGCTCGTCCCGACCGCGGCGATGTACGGGGCGAACCCGTCCGAGGTCATCGCCGGCATCACGACCAGCCGAGCACGTAGATCGGCCATGAAGACGTCCGTCGATGCTTGGTCGCGCTTCCCCACGTGCCAGGCGATGACGAAGCGGCTCGACGCGTCGAGGGCCGTGAACGTGTACGCCTCGCCGACGTCGGGCCCGTCCTCCGGGGTCACGCGGGCCTGCTTCTTCTGCACGAAGCTCCACACCTCGTCCATCTGCACGAGGGAGCACGAAAGCCCGCGGGCGAGGCGGTTGTGGAGGTTCTGCGCGCCCTCTCCCCAGGCGAGGCCGAGGCGCATGATCGTGTCCCGGTGGACGTCGGTCATCCGCTCGACCGCGCGGATGCTGTTGCCGTCGCAGAGCGCGGCGAGCACGCGCAGACGCTTCTCCTCGGGAAGGAAGTTCGCCACGGGTCCCTCGTTCTCGGCCCCGGCGTCGTCCGCGTTCGCGGCTCCGACCCTTCGGGGCGTCAAGTGATGGACCCAAACTACCACGTTTTGTCGCGGTTTCCCGGGTTTTCCCGCGGAGCTAGGACATAGAATGTCTCATCATGAGAGGTTCGTCCGGGTACGTGGCGATGCGAAAACAGGCCGAAACGAAGGTCAAGCGCTTCGTTCGATGCGCGGACGATTCGTGTCCGCGGCGTGCGTTCAGTAGGGCTCGGGAGAGAGGTTGTCCGGGCACGTCGGAGAGGCGGATCCGAGTGTCCTAGTTTGGGGCGAGGGTTGTCCTAATTAGGACACTACCCGTCGTAGCGCTCTGGGACCGCGTCGTAGCGCTCGGTGACCGCGTCGTAGGGTGCCGGTCAAGTTTGCCCCGTAGCGGTCAAGTTTGAGATTCTGACGTAGCAGGGGGAAGGACGGGAGTGTAGGGTCCGGGCAAACAGCGCGGCCCCGCAAGCGGTAGCAACGCTTACAGGGCCGCTAGGCCGCAACCCCGTATCCGAGGTCACGCCCTGTGCTTCGCCTAGTACACCCCGCTCCGCGGGGCCAAGGAACCCGTCCGCCTTCCGATCGCCGGAAGAGTCCGGCGCTCTACCCTACCCGAGACGAGCGCGCCCATATGCGCGCCGCTGAACGCAACATCGCCCGCGCCTATGGCGGGCGGGACGTGCTCGCGGCGGTCATGGGCGTGTCAAAGGACGCCCTCAACAACATCATCCGCGGTTCGTCCTACGCCGTCGCCGTCCTGCTCGCCCGAGCGGGCGGCATTCCCGTCGAGCAGGTCCTTTCCGGCCGCCCGCACGTCGCGGGCGCCTGCGCCCTATGCGGGCGGAAGGGAGGCGCATCGTGAGCCTCCCCGACACCGATCCGCCGAGCGTGCCCGCGATCCTCACCGACGAGCAGAACGCGCGCGTCCGCGCCCGATTGGAGCGCTTTGCGCGCGGGACGAGCGTCCGCCTTGCCGCGCGAGCCCTCGGCTACTCGCGGCGCTACATGCAGGCCGTGATCGCGGGCGAGATCCGCGCCTCGGTTCACTTTGCCGCCCAAGTCGCGCGCGTCGCCCGCATTGACCTCGACGCGTTGATCGGGAGGCCGTCATGAAGTACCGGCCTCACCCCGACGGCGGGGATCCCTATGTCGACGTGTCGGCCGAGGAGATCAACGCACGCCGTGCATTCATCCGCGAGGCCGCGCTCCGGTACGGCGTGCGCATCGGCGATGCCGAGGACATCGTGCAGGACGTCATGATCGCGGCGTGCGAGTCGGCCCGAGACTGCAAGATCCGCGGCTCCGCGCGCGTCCCGCCCGAGAAGACCTTGGAGGTCTTCCTCCGCGCGGTCACATGGTTCCGGGCATCGAACTATCGCAGGCGACACCGGAACCGGTACGAATACACCGGCGACGTCGACAAGCTCGTCGGGAACATTGACCCGCGCGAGGCGGCCGAAGCGCGGGATCTCCTCCGCGCCGTCGCTCGCATGCGCCCGAAGGCCGCGAACGCCCTGCTCCTCGCCTTGCTCGGCTTCACGGTCGCTGAGGCCGCGAAGGAGAGCGGGCGCAACCCGTCCACGCATCACCGGCACGTCCAGGAACTCCGCCGTCTCCTTCGGAAGCTCGGCGCGGAGCCGGCTCCAAAGCAGGCGCCTCGCCCCGGTTGGAAGCAGCGTAAGCGCGGCCGATAGGCCCTCCCCGGGCCCGCTAGACGCCCGTCCTGCCCCGATCCCTACCGCAGACATCCTGAGAGCCTACGCCGGCCATAGAGGCCCGGGAAGGCCGGGTTACGCCTGCCCTGAACGCATGCCCCGGATGGATCCGTGCGGCTGGAGTGCGGTAGGTTCGCAGGCATCATGGATCACGCACGAGCAGCGGACGCATTAGATCGTACAATCCGAACGATCGGGCAGGTAGAGGTAGACGGGGCGCAATACGCTTTTCAGTATTGCAACGTCGCGATCGTTGCGCCGTCAACCGGCCTTCCTATGCGTGCAGAGTACACGGTTGTGAGCAACGGCCGAACGTACGCGCGAGGTGTCACCTTCGACGTGGACGGGCAGGATATCTACGCGAACATCGGGGCCGATCGAGTGAATATCAACGGCCCTGAATTTGCAGACGCCGTGCGCAAGCACCTTGTCGTGACGATCCGCACCGGAGCGAAGTAGCCGTCAGTTCAGCCAAGGCGGCGGGGCCAGAATCTCCAGCGCAACGATCCTATCATTGATGAACACCGGATCGACGCGAGCGAGATCGATATTGTACATGGGGTATATCTTCCCGTCGCTGTATTCCACGGGAAGCCCTACCACCATGACGTCTGCCTTACCCTCTTTTGACAGGGTATCTACGCTGTGCTGCAAGAGCGGTCGTCGCTTGAACACGGGAGCACCTCCTAAAATGGAGCGCTCCCATTGCATGCGTAGCATGGACACCCGCATTGCCCCGTCAAGGCCATCCGGTCACTTCTCCGGGGGCTTCCACCCGAACAGATCCATCTGTACCCATCGACGCCGGGGAGCCGCTACCGGCCTCACGGCAGGCGCCTCCGGAGGCCGGGGAGGCGTAGGCGCGGCGGTCGGCCCCGCCCCCGCCTTGCCCGTGCTCGGGACCGCGCGGAGCCATCCGCGGCCGCCGGGCAGCTCCTTCGCCGTGCCCGGGTCAGGCAGGCGCAAGGGCCGGACGCGGGGCTTCTCCTGTACCGGCGCGCCGAGCGCCTCTCTCAGCAGCTCATCGACCGTCCAGACGTGATCGGTCAGCCCTGCCTCCATTGCAGGCGTGACCCGGAGCGTCTCGTGCACCCGGCACCAATTATAGAAGGCGACGTGCAGCGAGACAGCCGCCTTATGGTGAGGCAGGCTCTTGCTGTACCCATTGCATAGGCGGGTGAAGCGTCGGATATGCATACGAACCGTGAGGTTCGCTCTTTCAATGTGAGACGTGCTCGCCCGGTCAAGGTCGGGAGCGCCATAGACCCCGCGCTTATGCATGACGGGCTCCCGGGGCGGCTCATACCGCACCGAGTCATCCTTGAACCGGCGCCCATTGAACTCCTTTAGGAGCACGACGTAGTCGACCGCGGCGCCGGCCTGCCCATCGATCGCGAAGCTCTCTCCTACCGCGGTAGGGTAGGCCGTGAAGCCGTCCGAGGTGATCGCAGGCACGACCGCGAGACGGGCCCGCAGATCGGCAACGAAGGCGCGTGTGTTCTGCTCGTCGCGCTTCCCGACCCGGTAGGCGATCAAGAGCTTTTGCGTCCGGGCCATTGCCAGGAAGGCGTAGGCGTCTCCCCAATGCGGGGGATCGGCAGGCCCGACGCGCCGCTGCTTCTTCTGAATGAAGCTCCAAAGCTCATCGATCTCGACGTCTCGGATCGCGAGCGAATGCACGCGCGCGTCGTGGATCCGGTCGCATCCCTCGCCGCTCTGTAGAAGGAGGGAGAGGATCGTCGGCTTCGACACGCCGGTCATCCGCGCCGTTGCATTGACGCTCGCCCCTTCGACTAGATGACACACGACCGCGACCCGCCGCTCCCAGGCGAGCACGTTTCCCATGGGCAGACCTTGCCTTCTCCGATCGGCCGACCCATGCTCCGCGCGCGTCGTGCGCTGCTACGGGTCTCCCGTCCGGCGTTCCGCAGCCTCCCCGGGTGTCAGTAGCGCCCGGGGAGGCCTTTCATCTGTTCAGGGGTCCGACCCTACATGGGATCGCGGAAGACGAGGAGCGGATTCTGCTCCTGCAACGGACATTACTAGACCGACCCGTGAGGCGGTAGGGGAGGTCACGGAAGGGAGCGGGAAGGTTTGCCTAGACGAACGGGGGGTCGGTCAAATTTGACCGGCACCCGTCGTAGCCCTCGGTGACCGCGTCGTAGCGCTCTGGGACCGCGTCGTAGCGCTCTGGGACCGCGTCGTAGCGCTCTGGGACCGCGTCGTAGCGCTCTGGGACCGCGTCGTAGGGTAGTGGCCGGATATCCGTGAAAGTGGCTGGATGACGATCCGGCGAGCGCGTCGTGATCTACGCTCGTGCAAGACGCCGCCCCGATGGCGCTGAAGACACCACCGGGGCGACTTGACGCAACTTCGCATCCACGAGGTCACGCCCATGCACGATCTGTCATGGCCCGGCAGCTACGGCCAAGAGAACGATCCGCCCTGCCCGCCCGAACCCGAGACGCCGCGCCCCCGTCGCAAGTCGGACGCGCTCATGCTCTCCAAGGACGAAGCGCGCCACGTGCGCGTCGCCGTCCGCAAGCTCCGCCGTGCGTTCGGGAGCTTCAACGCGCTCGCCGCGCGGCTGAACATGCCCGCGAACACCGTCCGCCGCATCGCGAACCCGAAGGGCACGCCGCCCACGGGCACGTTCGCGATCCGCCTGGCCGCCATCGCGGGCGTCGCGGTCGAGGTCCTTCTCGGCGGCAAGCTCGTCGTGACGACGCCCGTCATCGGGAGGGCAGCATGAAGCGCTCCCGCGTGAGGGAGCGCGAGCGCATCCGCGCCGCCGTGCAGACGACCGACCCGGCCGCGTTGGCGACCTACGCGAGCCTGCTTCGTCCCGTCGTGGCGAGCCTCCGGGCGCTCGCCGAAGATGCGACGGCCGCACCGTCGAAGCGCGTCCACGCTCGCGCCTACCTGCGCCGGGAGATGCTGCGCGGCATCCGGGAGCTTGAAGCCCGGATCGACGCCGCCGCACCAACGGCCTAATCACCCCTCCCACATCAATCAACTATCCATTCGCATTACCCTCCGGCGGATTACCCGACGGAGGTCGGACGCCATCTGGCAGGCCATAGCTGCGCCTGTATACTTCTATTTCCTGCATCAATACGTTTACATAGCTCTTTGCCAGGGCGTGAAATGGCTCGCTATCTGACGTCTGTCGCTTCATAGCGTAAACCACGACTTGTGCAACCAAGAGCCCCATTCCCAACATGGCCAATGCCACGTCAAACAAGCCTATCGGACCTTTGAAGATGTCCTTCAAAGCAGCCACGATCATGCCAAGCGACCCGCCCGCGCCGATAAGAGAAGTGACGTTATCGGGCTTCTGAAGGGGATTATGCAGCGCTGCTTTAATGATATCCACTTCAGCATCCTTCACTTTCGGTGCTGCTGAAGCCATCGACGACGCTCTGCTGTGGGCCGCTCCGCTGAATGCCTGTTGTAATGCCGGCGGTAGACCAGCATAAGGTTCCGCGGGTCGTTGCTTCAACTCGCTTGACTCGTTCATCGCGACTCCCCGCGGAACGTTCCGGGCTCAAGGATTCCGGCGGCGTACAGTTCCACGTAGCCACAGATCTGGCATATGTATGGTCGCGTGGGCAGAAATAGGCCACCGAGCGCAACATGAGCCGGCGCTCCGGTCTTGTTCGGTGGATTGGCCGCCAAGAGCGCGAACCACTGCGACACATCGGCCGACATGGTGGTGTCTTGACCCGTTGCAATATGCGTGGGATGTTCGCGATTGACGCACACAAGCAACGATTTGCTTCCGATGATGAGAATCGGCATGCGCTGATCGTACTACATGCCACAGGGCGCGTAAAAATTCGCGGCGACGGCCCCGCCTCGCTAGGACAATTAACGTCCGATCGGTGCGCAGATTCTCCACGTTTTCGTGGCGTTTCGTGGTACCTTCTGTTTGTCAACGGCGACGCGGCGAGGGCGCGAAGGGGCGCCCGGGAGACCGTCGCCGTGGCGAGGAAGCCATGGGAGCGTCCTTGGATGGATCGAAGCGCCTGCGTGTCCTCTCGGCGCTCGTGGACGGTAATTCCGAGCGCGCCGCGGCCCGGATTGCGGGCGTCGATCGGGAGACGGTCGGGCGCCTGTCCTTGCAGTTCGGGACCGGCGCCTTGAACCTGCACAACGCGCTCGCGCGGCACCTCGCGGCGTCGCTGATCCAGGTCGACGAGATCTGGTCGTACGTCGGCAAGAAGCAGAAGCGCGTGACGCCCGAGGATCCGCCCTACGTGGGCGAGGCGTACACTTTCGTTGCCATGTCGGCCACGAGCCGCTTCGTCATCGGCTGGCACGTCGGCAAGCGGAACGAGGAGAGCGCGCGGGCGTTCATGGAGGATGTTCGCGCGCGGCTCTGCGTCATGCCGTCGATCGTGTCCGACGGCTTCGCCCCGTACATCGCCGCCGTGGGCGCTTCCTTCGGGCCCGGCGTCGACTACGCGCAGACCGTCAAGAACTACAGCCGCAAGGGGCGCCGCGACGATGACCACCGGTACGAGCCCGCGCGCGAGGCGCACTTCATCACGAAGCGGGCGATCTTCGGCGCTCCCGACCTCGACACGGCGAGCACCGCGTACATGGAGCGCCAGAACGGCACCATGCGCCACCATATTGGTCGTATGCGGCGTCTCTCGTACGCCTTCAGCAAGCGCCCCGAGAATCACCGCGCCGCCGTCTCCCTGGCCTACGTGCATTACAACATGTGCCATATCGTGAGCACGCTCCGCACGACGCCGGGAATGGCCGCGCACGTGACCGATCACCTCTGGGAGATGGAGGAGTTGCTGGACGCGCTCATGACTGCCAAGCCGTGCGACCCGCCGGTCAAGGAAGCGCTGCGGCATCGGGAGCCCGAAGGCCCGGCGCGCGAGTTGCCCGGCGGGCGTGGGTTCCTGCGCCTGGTCGGCGGGGGCAAAGGCGAGCGTCACGCCGGGCATGATGTACGACCTCCCGAGCCCACCGCGCCCGTCCCCGCGATGGTCGCGAGCGCCGGACCCGCAGCCGACGCGAACGGCCAGTACGACCTCTTCTCGTGGCAGCCGAAGCCGCACCCGAAGGGCCAGCTCTCCCTCTTCCCCGACGACGAGCCCCGCTGAAAGTGGCCGGGCGGATGTCCCGCCACTTTCGACACGTGGCCGGATCCAGCCACTACCCGTCGTAGCGCTCTGGGACCGCGTCGTAGCCCTCGGCGCTCTCGTCCACGCCCTCGGCGGCAGCCGTCAGGAAGCTCGCGCCGTCACCGCTGCGCGCGCCTTCGGCAGTGTCACCGTGAACGTCGAGCCCTCCCCCGGGTGACTCGCCAGCGCGATCGTCCCCCCGTGCGCCTCGACGATCTGCCGCACGATGTACAGCCCCAAGCCGAGCCCCCCATAATGCCGCGACGACACCGCGCGCTCGAATCGCTCGAAGATGTGCGGCTGCCGGTCCTCCGGGATCCCGATCCCCCGATCCTCCACGCACAACCACGCCTGCGATTCGTCTCCAGAGGCGCGCACACGCACCGGCTTGCCGGCGCCGTACTTGAGCGCATTGCCGAGCAAATTCGTCACCACCTGCCGCAGACGCGCCCGGTCCCACATCCCACGCACCGGCCGCTCGGCTTCGACGAGCAACGTGCCGCCCATCCGCGCGCTCTCCTCGCGGAGCTCGCCCGCGGCCTCGCGCGTCAATGCCGCGAGATCGACCTCTTCGAGCTCCAGATCCAGGTGCCCTGCCTCCAGGCGCGAGACGTCGAGCAGGCGGTCGATCAAATGGAGCAGGTGCTTGCTCTGTCGATCACTCGTCTCGAGCAGGCGCTCGATCAGCGGCGCCGGCATTCGATCGAGCTTGCCCGCGCGCGCATGCCGCAGCAATGCCTCGATGCCGAGACGCAGCGAGGTGCACGGGGTGCGCAGCTCGTGCGAGGCAATCGAGAGGAACTCGTCGCGCGCACGGATGGCCTCCTGCGACTCCTCGTAGAGCCGCGCATTCGCGAGGGCGAGCGCCGCGTGGTGCCCGAGGTCCTCGGCGAGCGTGAGGTCGGCCGCGCAAGCCGACGGCGAGCCAGGCATACGCGCGAGGGTGATGGCGCCGAGCGTCCGGCCACGCGCGACGAGCGGGACCGCCACGTACGAGGAGAGGCCCAGGGTGCGGACGAGCTCTTCGCAAGAAGGATCCCGCGTGCCGAGGGCCGCGAGGCGCGCCTCGGGCGTGTCGGCGACCGAGGGGCAAAGCAGCGGCTGGCCAAAACGGACGACGTGGGAGACGCCACCCGGAAGGTCGGGCTCGACGCGGATGGAGCCAGGCGCGGCGAGGGCCTCACGCGCAGGGTCGACGTGGGCGAGGGCGCCGAGGTGCACGCCGCCATGGCCGTCCACGGTCCAGACCGCGCACCAGTCGGCGGCGAAGGGGACGCAGAGGTGGGCGAGGCGGGTCGCGGTGTCCTCGTAATCGAGGGTGCCCGAGAGGATCCGCGTGGTCTCGGCGAGGAAGGCCGAGCGGCGCTCGGCGCGCTCGGCGGCGGCGCGGGCGGCTTGCTCCTTTTCGAGCAGCTTGTCGCGCTCCTCTTCGGCGCGACGCCGGTCGGTGATGTCACGCCCGAGCGCGACGAGGCCCTTGCGCCGGCCGTCCGGATAAAAGAGCGGGACCTTGTAGACGTCGTACGTCCGGACCGAGCCGTCGGGCCGGGGCACGGACTCCTCGACGCGGGAGAGCTTGCCCGCGTCCCAGGCGACCCGGTCCGTATCCGGGCAAAAGAGCAATGCCTGGCGATAAAAAGGCGTGAAGGCGGAGAGCTCGGCCTCGCTCTTGCCCTGGTAATCGACGCCCTCGAGCCCGAAGAGCTCGAGCCCCGCGCGATTGACCTCGAGCCAGCGGCCCTCGCCGTCCTTCATGAAAATGGGATCGGGCGAGGCCTCGATGAGCGTGCGCAGCCGCTCGGCGCTCGACATGGCCGGCTCGGGCGGCGCCTCCTCGGGCGGCGAATACCTCTCCTCGGCGCGTGCTCCTCCCGCGGGGGCGTGCTCGTGTCGCGCTTCGCGATCCCTCGGGGCACTTCGCATCATCGCCGCCATGTTCGCGCAGCCTAGCCCCTCGTGTCGGAGACGCAAGGCAGCGATGTCCGCAGGATCGCAGGCGATCAGGCGAGCGCTAGTCGCTCTTCCGCCGATAAAGCGACCACGTGCCGACCCGCTTCACGGGGACAATCGAGGGATCGTCGCGAAAGATGGCGTCCGGCGCCTGCCTGCTGCGAACCAGGAACCAATCGAAGAAGCGGCCATGCTGGAGAGGCCGGAATCGATGGGGCATCCATTCCCATCGCGTGGGGACGGGCGGCGGGACGACGGCGGAGGGATCCCTGGGGCTGCGGTACACGAGCGGGGAGGCGCCGAAGACGGCGAAATGGAAGCTGAGCCAGCCGCCCTTGTCGGCCTGGACGTAGGCCGGCAAATGGATGAAGGGGGTGTTTTTCTTGTTCGTGCCGCCGTGATCGAAGACGAGGTAAAGGAGGCGCGGGGCGCGCGGGATGTCCTGGGTGATCTGGTGGAAGTCGTCGGTCGCCCGGTCGAAATGGCGATAGTTCGTGGCGACGGCGCGCGAGAGGCCGATCGGGGCGAGCACGAGCGCGAGGACGAGCGGGGCGCGGAGCAGGGGCGCGCGCGGGAGATCGGGCATGGCGCCGAGCGCGAGGAAGGCGAGCGCGATGGCCTCGCGCGGGTAGACGTACCACCAGACGCCCGCCGCCATCGGGAGCATCAAGAAGCCGAGGAGGAACGCGCCCGCGCAGCCGAGCGCGAGGACATGGCTGCCCACGGCGAAGCGCCACGCGCGCCGGTCCCACGCGGCCGCGCGGCGCGAGGCGAGGAAGGTGACGAGGCTGGCGAGCGCGACGAGGAGGAGCGTGGTCCAGCTCGTGCGGATCGCGGCGGCCTCGACCGGGTCGTTGAAGCCTCCCTCGAGGACGAGCGGGCGGAGCTCGGCGAGGCGCGAGAGGTCGAAGCGCGAGAGGTCGATGGGCCCGCCGATGGCCGCGGGCCGGACGCGTATCCACGCGGCGAAGAGGGCGAGCGGCAGGGCGAGGGGCGCGAGGATCGGCCGGAAGCGCTTCGTCGCGGGGTACATCACGACGGCCGCGGCGACGACACCCGCGACGGCGAACGGGAAGCGGAAGACGTGGGTGAAGAAGAGCAGGACGAGGACGGCGGAGAGCGTGATCTGGCGGCGCCGCGAGGGCGCGTCGAGCAGGAGGAGGGTCACGCCGACGGCCATCGCGAAGAGGCCAAGCGCGCCGACGAAGTTGAGGAAGCCCCAGTGCGTGAGGTGGCTCCAGGCGAGGGGCAAGGCGGCGAGGCCGAGGAGCGGGCTCTTCTTCATGCCGTGAAAGAGGACCGCGAGGCCCGCGGGCAGGAGCGCGAGCATGGCCACGGCCGCGATCTTCACGGCGACGTGGGCGGGCACGAGGAACATGAAGAGCGCGCCGATCACGTACGAGGACATGTACGGGACGGCGAGCGGGTGGAGCTCGAACTGGTCGCGCAGGTGGAAGCTCGGATCGAAGAAGTGCCGGATCGCGCCGGTCTGGGCGGCGTGGAAGGGCAGGTCCGTCATCGGCGCGTATCGCGCGGCCGTGAACGGGTAGGTGATGACGTAGAGGGACGCGGCGAGCGCGACGAGCGCGAGGGCCGAGCCGAGGGGGTTTTTCTGCACGGCGGCCGAGAGCCGCTGTCCGAGACGCACGGGGCGCGCAAGTTACCACGCCCGGGGCGGATGCCATCCGCTACCCTTCCGCGCGCATGACCCCCTGGCCCTCGCTCTGCTTGCCCCAAGGCTCGGACGGCTTGCCCGTGGCGAGCGCGCGGGAGGCGCGGATCGCGCGGGTCGTCGTGGGCGTGGCGACGGCGTGGTTTTTCCTCGTGGCCGCGTGGGAGATGTTCGGGCCGGTGCTGAACGGGCACTTCGCCTCGACGGCGAGCATGGGGATCATCGCCGAGAACATGCTGCGCTGGGGGATCCCGGGCCCGGTCTGGGAGTACACGCACACGCGCCCCGGGCCGGAAGCATTTTACTGCCACCACCCGTGGGGGATCTTCTGGGTGACGGCGCTCTTCATGAAGGTCGTGGGCCGGCACGACGTGGTCTGCCGCCTGCCCGCGATCCTGCTCTCGACCGCGACGGTGCCGCTGCTCTACGCGCTCGGCCGCTCGATCTGGCGGCCCGCGGCGGGCGCGGCGGCGGCGGCGGGCTTCGTGGTCCTGCCGATCACGCTGGCGTTCGCGAACTTCAACGCGCTCGAGGTGCCGCTCGTCTTCTGGTCCTTGCTCGCGCTCTTCGGCTGGGTGCGGCTCGTGCAGACGCGGCGGCGGCGTTTCCTCGTCGTGAGCGCGCTCGGGCTGTTCATGGCGCTACACGCGGACTGGCCGGCGTTCGTGCTCGCGGGGCAGTGGCTCGGCTTCGGGCTCTTGCGCGGCTACCTCGGCGGGCGCCGCTTCTTCGGGCCGCTCGACGAGCGCAGGTACGCCGAGACGTGGATCACGTGGGCCGTGCTCTCGGTGCTCACGGCCGTCGTGTACCTCGTGATCTTCCAGAAGGCCGGCAAGCTCGGGGATCTGCTCGCGGTGTACGGATCACGCTCGTCGGGCAACGCGGTGCCGCTCTCGGCGGTGCTCGCGAGCCGGCGGTACTGGATCGAGCTCTCGTTCACGCCGATCGCGATCCTGCTCGGGAAGGTCGCGGCCGTCGTGTGCGTGGCGCGGCTCTTCGTGACGCGCGCCGAGGTCGAGATCGCGCCGCTCTTCGTGCTGGGGATGGCGACGTTCCAGTACGTCGTGTTCAAGCAAGGCGCCGACATCCACGTCTTCTGGCCGCAGCCGTTCGGCGCGTTTTTCGCGCTCGGGATGGGCGCGCTCGTGGCGACGCTCGCGCCGGGGATCGAGCTCGCCTGGGCGCGACGGCGCCACGCGAGGGGTCAGCCCGCGGGGGGCGTGGTCGCGCTGGGGATCCTGCTCGTGCCGCTGCTGTTCGTGCTGCGCGACGGCGCGCCCGCGGCCTTGTACGCGCGTCAGACGGGCGGGCGGTTCAACGAGAAGGGCGTGCTCATCGACTCGGACGGCGACAAGACGGCGTTTTTGCGCTGGCTCTCGGGGCGCATCCCGCCGGACGCCGAGGTGCACCTGCACGAGAGCATGCACGCGACGTGGGCGCAGGTCTGGTCGCTCGGCGGGCGCGTGGTGAAGCCGAACCAAGCCGCGCCGACCGGGCCACTCGCGGGGCGTCACAGCGTGTACGTGCTCGACGTCCGGTTCGCGCCGGAGGCGCAGCTCGCGGCCGTGGCGAGGCGGTTCCACGTGACGGCGGTGGGCCCGTTCTGGGTCTTCGCGCCGCGCGAGGCGCACGCGCCGATCGACGCGTACGTGTTCGAGGAGCGCGAGCCTTCCGCGCTCGAATGGATGTTCGTGAGCGCGACGGAGCCCGCGCGCACGATCGTGCCCGACGCGTACGCGACGTGGGAGCAGCGGGCGCACTGGGATCAGCCGGCGACGCCACCCACGGAGCCGCCGCGCACGCCGGAGCAGCGGCGGATCGCGCACAACGTGGCCGTGCATCAGGGGGACCTGGGCCGGGCGGAGGTGCTCTTTTCGGAGATCACGCGCGAGCTCCGGCCTATCGGCGCGACGTACGAGGACGGGCCGGAGATCGTGGGTTCGTGGCTTCAGCCGGGCGTGCGCCCGCGGCTGCACCTGTTCGTGCGGGCCTCGGGGCCACTCGCGGCGGGGACGTCGCTCAGCGTGCGATCGAAGGTCCTCGCGCGCGCGACGCTCTCCACGACGATGCCGGATCCGACGACGCGGGAGGTGGCGATGCCGCTCGACGTGCCGGCGACGCGGATGCGGAAGGGGTTTCTTTACGTGGATCCGGTGACGATCGTGAAGCGGCCGGGCGTGGAGGTCTTCCACGCGGCGCTCGTGGCGCGGGGGAAGGTGATGAAGCTCGCGCAGCCGGTCGGGTCGAATGGGATCGAGGTGCTCCGGCTTCCGTAGGTGTTCGACGCAGCCCCAGGCATTGCCGCGGCGGCATCCTCGTGTTTCCGTCGTGAGGTCATGATCTCGTCGTGGGACGACCTCCGTCACCTCGAAGCCCTGGAGCGGCTCGGCTCCGCGGGCGCGGCGGGGCGCGAGCTCGGCGTGGCGGCGTCGACGGTCTACAGGCGCATCGCGGCGCTCGAGCAGTCCGTCGGCTTCACCTGCCTCGTGCGAGGCAAGGGCGTCACGCCCGCCGGACGTGAGCTGGCCGAGCTCGCCCGATGCACGGGCACGTCGCTGCGGGGCATCGCGCAACGAGCCAAGGAGCAACGCGAGGAGGCGCGTGGCTCCGTCACGCTCACGACCGTCGACGGCTTCGCGCCGCTCTTGATGGCCCCCCTCGCGGAGCTCTCGGCCTCGTACCCGTCGCTCCGCGTGCACGTGCACATCTCGGACGCGGGGCTCAGCCTGCGAAAGAACCAGGCCGAGCTCGGGCTCTCGCTCGTGCAGACGCCGCCTTCGACGCTGATCGGCCGCAAGCTCTTCCCCATCCGGTTCGGCGTGTACGGGACGGCCACGCACGTGGACGCGCCCGAGCGCGCGCGGTGGGTGGTGCTCGGGCCGCCGCTCGAGGGCTCGTGGCTCGGCCGCTGGGAGAACCAGCACGTGCCGAGCGGCAAGATCGCGGCGGCGACGGCGTCGCGGCGGCTCTTCGTGGACCTGGTCGCGGCGGGCGTCGGCATCGGCCTCGTGCCCGCGCCGCTCGCCGAGCTGCGCTCGGAGCTCGTCGAGCTGACCTCGTACAGGCCCCTCACGGCGGGGCTCGAGCGGCCCGCCTGGCTCCTGTTCCCGCCCGAGTTACGCCAGGACGTGCGCGTCTCGACCGTGGCGAAGGTCGTGGCCAAGCACCTCACGCGCTCGACGGCGGCGACGTCGCGTTAGCGCTCGCAGCGCCGCGATCGAGGTTCGCAATTCTGCGAGCGTGGTCCGGTCGAGGCGAGCCGTAGAGATCCGGGCATGAACCATCGAGCTTCCCCTTCGAAAGGCCTCGCCACGACGCTCGATCCGAAGCGCCTCGTGGTCGCGCTCCTCTTCACGTTCGCCGTCGCCGGGTGCAACCGCGAGGGCGTGTGCATCGAGGATGACGCCTGCAAGCCCAAGACGAAGCAGTCGGACTGCAAAGGGACGTGGCACGCCTACAACCCCGGCGATGGGGACCTCGGAATGGCGAACGGGACCAATACATGCGTCTCCAAGGGGTATTCGGAGAGCTTCGGCAGCGGCTTCCGCAAGAGGCGTGACCGCCGCTGAGCCGATCAGCGCGGGAGCAGGACGCGCGCGCCGATGCTCCAGCAGGCCGCGGTATAGCGCACTTCGTCTCCGTGCACGTAAGGGTCGAAAGCGGCGCGGACCGTCTCGACGACCTGCGCGCGCGTCCGCTCGTCCACCTTTTGAAGGATGAGCCCGAGGGGGCCGAGCCGGGTCATGTAACGATCGAGCTCCCTCTCGGGCAGGGTGCAGGTGATATCGATCGGCCGGATATCGATCTCGGCCCAGCCGCTCTCCTCCAGGATGGCCTGGACCCGGCTCCGATCCGCGAAGGCGAACTGTCCGGGCGCATCCGGCCGGCGGACGGGCATGTTCGGAAGGAGCGGCGCCGCGGCGCGCTCGGCCGTCGTCATGAACGGGTTCTCCGCGGCGCTGCGCCAGGCGACGAACCGGAGCGCGGCGCCGTCCCTCGCGGCGCGCCGCAGGTTCGTGAAGGCCTCGACGGGGTCGGCGAAGAACATGACGCCGAAGCGCGAGAGGATCACGTCGAAGCTCGCAGGCTCGAACGTGTGGGTCTGCGCGTCGGCGCGGAGGAAGGTGACCGGCGAGCCTTCACGTTCGGCGCGAGCGCGGGCGGCTTCGAGCATCGGCTCCGAGAGGTCGACGCCGACTCCGCGGCCCTTCGCGCCGAGCCGCCGCGCGACGGCCAGCGTCGTGCTGCCCGTGCCGCAACCGACGTCGAGCACGTGGCCTCCGGGGCCGGCGGCGGCCGCTTCGACGAGCAGGTCTTCGAACGGCCTGAACATCTCGTCGAGCAGCGCCTGCGCCTCGACCCAGGCGTGCCCGGCGGGGCCATTCCAGAGCGTCGTTTGTTCATCGTTGGTAGGTCGTGCCATGTTCATGTGTATCTCCTCCCTTGTCTTCGAGAAGCGGAGGCTGCACCATGCCCGTTCAAGTCGACTCGAGGTCAAGGGTGAAAGCGCTGGACATAGCCGAGGTGGCGAAGCGGTCCGGCGTCCCTGCCTCGACGCTGCGGTTCTACGAGGAAAAGGGGCTGATCCGCTCCATTGGCAGGCGGGGGCTGCGCCGCCTGTTCGATCCCGGCGTGCTCGAGCGGCTGGCGCTGATCGCCCTGGGGCGCGCCGCCGGCTTTTCGCTCGACGAGATCACGCGCATGTTCTCGCCGGACGGGCGCCCGCGTATCGACCGGCAGATGCTCGTGGCCAAGGCGGATGAGCTCGACGGGACGATCCGCAAGCTCCGCGCCATACGCGACGGCCTGCGGCACGCCGCGGCCTGCTCCGCGCCGAGCCACATGGAATGCCCCACCTTCCGCCGCCTCGTGCGGGCCGCCGCGTCCGGAGCCGTGGGAGCACGAAGGAAGAAGGCTCCGCAGCCACCGAGGCGCTAGTTGTGGTAGATCCGGGAGCCGTGTCGAGCCGGGGCCGCGCCGCAGGGCAAGGAGAGAGCGATCGGAGCACGCCCTCCGCGACCCTGACCCACGGCGACGGCCTCGGCGCCACGAGAGGCGCCGTCCGCCGCTTCCGCCTCACCGTCGTCGAGGGCCCCGCGCGCGGCGTCACCTGGCAGTCCACGGGCGATCGTTGCTCGATCGGGTCCCACCACCGCAACGACCTCATCCTCGACGACCCCACCGTCTCGCGTTTCCACTGCGAGATCCTCGTCGACGAGAGCAACGTCCGGGTCCGCGATCTCAAGAGCCGTAACGGCACCCTGCTCGACGGCGTCGCCATCCTCGAGGCCTTCCTTCGTGTCGGCAGCCTCCTCCGGCTCGGCAAGACCGTGATCCGCTTCGATCTCGCCGCCGAGACGAACCACCTCCCGCTCGCCGAGGAGACACGCTTCGGCTCGCTCACGGGCGTCTCGCCCGTCATGCGCGCCACCTTCGTGATGCTCGCCCGCGCGGCCGAGAGCGACGTGACGGTCCTGCTCGAGGGGGAGACGGGCACCGGCAAGAGCCAGGCGGCGCACTCGATTCACAAGAAGAGCACGCGCGGCGAGGGGCCGTTCGTGATCGTCGACTGCGGCGCGATCCACGGCAACCTGCTCGAGAGTGAGCTCTTCGGCCACGAAAGAGGCGCGTTCACCGGCGCGACCGAGCGGCGCGTCGGCGCGTTCGAGGAGGCCTCGGGCGGGACTTTGTTCCTCGACGAGGTCGGCGAGCTGCCCGTCGACCTTCAGCCGAAGCTGCTCCGCGCGCTCGAGGCGCGTGAGGTCCGCCGCGTCGGATCGAATGGCTACAAGCCCGTCGACGTGCGCGTGATCGCCGCGACGAACCGGGATCTCCGGACGGACGTCAACTCCGGGCGTTTTCGCGCCGATCTTTATTTTCGCCTCGCGGTCGTCACGATTGGAATGCCGCCGCTGCGGAGGCGCCCCGAGGACATCCCCGCGCTCGCCGAGGAGATCCTCGCGTCGCTGCGCGCGCCACGCGAGGCGGCCGAGCAGCTCCGCACGCCGGAGTTTTTCGCGCAGCTCCGCCATGGCGCCTGGCCCGGCAACGTGCGCGAGCTCCGGAATTACGTCGAGCGGTGCCTGATCCTGCGCACGATCGAGCCGACGTTCGAGGCCTCGGGGGCGGCGGAGGAGGGGTTCTCCGTGGATCCGACGGCGCCGTACGCGTCGGAGCGGGAGCGCGCGATCGCCGATTTCGAGCGCCGGTATTTCAAGGCGCTCCTGCGCCTGCACGACGGCAAGGTGGCGCGGGCCGCGGGCGCGGCGGGGATGGATCGCGCGTATCTTTATCGGCTCCTGCGTCGCCACGGTATCGAGCCCTAGGGGCGGAGTCGCGTCCATGGAGCGCCATCCGGAGAGCCAGCGAGACCCTTCGGGGGAGGCTTCGGTCAGGGAGATCGAGCCCGATCCCGCGTTCGCTCGGACCACGCGGGTCGTGGCCACGCCAAACCCGGAGTCGCCGGCGCGCTCCACGGTGTCGGTGTCCGCGTCGGCGTCGCCGCTCGCGTTCGGCGCGCCCGCGCGGCCGGCGGAGTCGCTCCCCCTCGAGCCCGGCCGCGTGATCAAGCATTACGAGATCATCCGCGAGCTCGGTCAGGGAGGAATGGGGCGCGTCTTTCTGGCGCGTGACACGAGGCTCGCGCGGCTCTGCGCGATCAAGCTGCTCGTCGGGTACACGGGCAAACGCGCCGGGCGCTTCCTGGCCGAGGCGCGGGCCACGGCGCGCTGCAAGCACGAGAGCATCGTGGTCGTCTACGAGGTCGACGAGCTCGAGGGGTACCCCTACATGGTGCTCGAATACCTCGAGGGGCGCACGCTCCGGGCCTGGATGACCGAGCGCGAGCGGCCCGCGGGCGTCTCGCCGAGCGTGGCGGCGGAGATCATGATCCCCGTCGCGCGGGCGCTCGTCTGCGCGCATGAAATGGGCATCGTGCACCGCGATCTCAAGCCGGAGAACATCCTCCTGACCGAGAGCGGGCAAGTGAAGGTGCTCGATTTCGGCATCGCCAAGCGATTCACGCTCGATGACACGGGCACGATGACGCTCGCGGCGCCACGAAAGGACGACGACGTCACGACGACCGAGGACGGGACGGTGGTCGGCACGCCGCCATACATGTCGCCCGAGCAATGGCTGGGGCTCGACGTCGATCCACAATGCGACCTCTGGGCCGCCGGGATCATCCTGCACGAGCTCGTCACGGGGGCGCACCCGCTCGCGCCCGTGAGCATGGCGCGGCTCGTCGGCGTCCAGGTGCTCGAGATCCCCATGCCGAGCGCGCTGGAGACGCGGCCGGATCTCGGGGCGATGGGCGCCCTCGTCGATCGATGCCTCAAGAAACACAAGGCCGAGCGGATCGGCTCGGCGCGGGAGCTCTGCGCCGCGCTCGAGTCGCTCTCGACCGGCCCGCGCGCGGCGGCGATCTCCGAGGACGATAACCCCTTCGCCGGCCTCTCGGCATTTCAGGAGTCGGACGCGGCGCGGTTCTTCGGGCGGGATCGGGACATCGCCGGCGTGCTCGGGCGGCTGCGCAACCAGCAGCTCGTGGTCGTGACCGGGCCCTCGGGCGCGGGCAAATCGTCGTTCGTCCGCGCGGGGATCTTGCCGGCCTTGAAGCGCTCGGGGGGGCACTGGGAGGCCTTCATCCTGCGGCCGGGGCGCAAGCCGCTCGCCGCGCTCGCCGACCTGCTCGCCCAGGTCTCCGAGTCACCCGAGGGCGCCGGGTCCGGGGCGAGTGTTCCCCCCGCCTCCGAGACCGACGATCTCGCGGCGACGCTGCGCAGCCGGCCCGGATACCTCGGCGCGCGCCTCCGCGCGTGGTGCCGTCGCGCGGGGCCGGACCACCACATCCTCCTGTTCGTCGATCAATTCGAGGAGCTTTATACCCTCGGCGCGAGCCCGGACGAGTGGAAGTCCTTCCTCGCCTGCCTCGAGGGCGTGGCCGACGACGCGTCCTCGCCGCTGCGCGTGGTGCTCGCCATGCGCTCGGATTTCCTGGATCGGCTCGTCGACAATCGCCATTTCATCACCGAGGTGACGCGCGGGCTCGTCTTCTTGCCGCCCCTCGGCCGCGAGGGGCTACGCGCCGCCTTGACGAAGCCCATCGAGGCGGCGGGATATCGATTCGAGGGGGACGAGCTCGTCGAGCAGATGCTCGATACCCTGGAGAACACGCGCAGCGCCTTGCCGCTCCTGCAATTCACGGCGACCAAGCTGTGGGAGGCGCGGGATCGCGAGCACAAGCTCCTCTCCCGGGAGAGTTATCGCGCGCTCGGCGGCGTCGCGGGGGCGCTCTCCACGCACGCGGACGCCGTGCTCGCGACGCTCTCGGGGCCGGAGCAGGCGCTCGCCCGGTCGATTCTGCTGAGGCTCGTGACGCCGGAGCGCACGCGCGCCCTCGTGAGCCTCTCGGAGCTGCGCGAGCTCGCCGAGGGCGGCGACGCGACGGAGCAGGTGGTGCAGCACCTCGCCGCCGCGCGGCTGCTCGTCATCGAGACGGACGGCGACAAGGAGGGCAAGGTGGTGGAGATCGTCCACGAGTCGCTCGTCGAGCGGTGGGCGAAGCTCCGGCACTGGCTCGACGAGAACGAAAAGGACGCGCAGTTCCTCGCCCGGCTGCGCGCCGCGGCCCAGCAATGGGACACGAGCGGGGAGTCCGAGGGGCTCGTATGGCGGGATCGCGCCGCCGAGGAGGCGCGGCAATGGCTCTCGCGCCGGAGAGCCGCGCAGGCGGCGGGCGCGCCTTTCCGGCTCGGGCGGCGCGAGGAGCGGTATCTGCTCGCCGTCGTGGCGCTGTCCGACCGCGAGCGGAGCCTGCGCCGCCGCGTGGCCATGGGGGTCATCGTGATGCTCGGCGCCATCACGGTGGTCGTGTCGTACCTGGCTTTGCGCGCCGGGGAGCACGCGCGGCGCGCCGATCAGCAGGCCTCCCACGCGGACGAGGAGGCGGCGCGCGCCCAGGCCGAGGCGAGGCAGGCGCGGAACGCGACGCGGATGGCCGCGGCGCGCGAGCTCTCGGGGGATCCGACGACCGTGCTCTCGCTCCTGCGCGAGGTGGAGGCGCCCGAGGTCCCGCGTGGTTTTGCGGAGCTCGCGCGCTGGGCATTCCAGAGCGGACCGGCCCTCGTGGTGCTCACGCATCCGGCCCTGGTGACGTCGGCGGCCTACAGCCCCGATGGTAGACGAATCGCCACTGCATCGGAGGACGGGATCGTCCGGGTATGGAACGCCGACGGCCGGGGCGAGCCTCTGCTCTTGCCCGGACAGGAGACCGTGCAATCGGTGGCGTGGAGCCCCGACGGCCGCCGGATCGCCGGCGCGTTGTGGGACAGGACGGTGCGTATCTGGAATGCCGACGGGGAGGGAGGCGCGCTCGTCCTCACGGGCCACGAGGACGCGGTCCGGGCCGTCGCGTGGAGCCCCGACGGCGCGCGAATCGTCTCCGCCTCGCGGGACGGGACGGCGCGTATCTGGCGGAGCGACGGCGCGGGCGAAAGCGTGATCCTCCGCGGGCACGAGCAGGGGCTCCGATCCGCGGCCTTCAGCCCCGACGGCGCCCGCGTCGTGACGGCCTCCGAGGACAAGACGGCGCGGGTATGGAATGCCGACGGCACGGGCGCGCCCTTGGTCTTTCGTGGTCACCTCGCGCCCGTCAATTCGGCGATGTTCCGGCCCGACGGAGAGCACATCGTCACGGCCTCGTGGGACAAGACGGTGCGCCTGTGGAGGGCGGACGGCTCGGGGGAGAGCGAGATCCTCACGGGTTACAAGGACGGGGTGTATTCGCTCGCGTTCATCTCCGAGGGCGGGCGGATCCTCACGACGAACCAGGGGGACGGGACGCGCCTCTTCACCGCGGAGAGCTCGGGAGATCCGCTGGTGTTTCGTGGCCACGAGGACGCCATTCAGAGGGCGTCGTACAGCCCGGATGGGAAGTTCGTCGTCACCGTCTCCTCGGACAAGACGGCGCGGGTCTGGAGCACGGGCGGCACGGGCAGGCCCTTGCTGCTCAAAGGGCACCAGCGAATGGTCTACCGGGCGTCCTTCAGCCCCGATGGCCGGCAGGTCGTCACGGCCGCATGGGACAACACGGCCCGGGTCTGGGACGTGGAGGGCGGGGGCAAACCCGTGGTGCTGCGCGGCCACGAGAATGTCGTCAACTGGGCGGAGTGGAGCCCCGACGGCCGGTCCATCGTCACGGCCTCCGAGGACAGGACGGCGCGGGTATGGAATGCCGACGGGCGCGGCGAGCCGCTCGTCCTTCGTGGCCACCTCGCCACCGTCAAATCGGCCTCGTGGAGCCCCGACGGAAAGCAGATCGTCACGGCCTCCGAGGACAAGACGGCGCGGGTATGGAATGCCGACGGGAGCGGCGAGCCGCTCGTCCTCGAGGGCCATCAAGCCGCGGTCAATGCGGCCTCGTGGAGCCCCGACGGGAGGCGGATCGTCACGGCGTCCCGCGACAAGGTGGTCCGGATCTGGAATGCCGACGGGAGCGGCGAGCCCCGGCTCTTGCTCGATCACCAGGGCAACGTCCGGAGCGCGGTCTTCAGCCCCGACGGCAAGCAAATCGTCACGGCGTCGCACGACCGGACGGCGCGGGTCTGGAGCGCCGACGGGAGCGGCGATCCGGTCGTGCTCGTGGGGCACCAGCATTGGGTCAATTCGGCGGAGTGGAGCCCGGACGGCAAGCGAATCGTCACGGCGTCCCAGGACAAGACCGTGCGGATATGGAACGCGGACGGGAGCGGCGAGCCCCTCGTGCTGCGCGGCTCCGATTTCGTGCTCAATTCGGCGGTCTACAGCCCCGACGGCGAGCGGATCGTGACGGCGTCGGACGACAAGGCCGCGTGGGTCTGGACCGACCTCGAGCCGCTCACCGGCGCGGAGGATCCGAAGTTGTGGTCGGCGACGACCTATTGTATGCCCGTCGAGCGCCGGATCGCCCTCCTGAACGTCCCCGAAGCCGCCGCGCGGGCGGCGCACGAGGCCTGCGTGCGCCGCGTCGAGGCGACGACCGCGGCCCGGGTCGACGCCGCCCAGCGATGACGACGCTTCCGCGCATCGCGCGCGCATGACCTCACTCGTCGGCGTCGCTCGGGTCACGCACGGCGACGACGGAGGTGCGCGCCGCCTCGAGCAGCCGCGCGGCGGTCGTGCCGAGCACGCGGCGCCAGGCGCTGTGTCCGTGCGCGCCGATGACGACGAAGCGCGCGCGCGTCTCGGTCGCGAGGTCGCAGAGCACGTCGACCGGCTCGCCCGCGCGCACCTCGCGACGCGCGCCGAGCCCGGCAGGGAGCCGCGCGAGCTCTGCGTCGAGCTCGCGACGCGCGGCGGCGAGCAGGGCCTCGGCGCGCCCGTCCTCGGTCGCGAGTGGCTCCTGCGTGGGCACGTCGCGGGGCATTTCCACGGCGCGGACCGCCACGAGCGTCGCGCCATAACGCTGCGCGAGGTCCGCTGCGGCCGCCAGCACGGCAGGGGCCCGCGGCGAGCTGTCCAGCCCAACGAGGATGGTCGGCGGCGGCGTCGTCATCGTCATGCCCTGCGGTCCTCCCTCGACGGGGGCCGGTAGCAAGCTCGGTGCCGCGGCGCGACCTCCGGCCTGTCGCCTGGCAGTCCACGGCTTTGTCGCCTGGCAGTCGACAGCGGCGAGCTCGGCGCGGCGGACGGCCCGTTTTCACGAGCAAAAACGACGTGGCACGATCGCTGCTGAGGGAGCTCGTGAAGGTCTTTTACGAGGTGCCCCGATGCGCAAGGTTCTCGCCCCCCTCTCGCTCTTCTTCCTCCTCGGCTGTAGCAATGCCACGAGCTTCGTCCGCAGCGACACCACGCTCGGGCGCGTCGTCGTGTATCGGAATGGCGTGGCGTATTTCGAGCGATACGCCGAGATCGACGGGGACTCGCTCCGCCTGAGCGTGCCCGACGACAAGGTCGATGATTTCCTGAAATCGCTCACCGTGATCGACACGACGACGGGCAAACCCGCGCCCATCGCGTATCCGACCGTGGGATCGGCGCTCGCGGGGGAGGAGCCGCCGGCGGGGAACCTCGTCAACATGGACATCCAGCTCAAGGGGCCGCGGCCGCACAAGCTCCTGGTCTCGTACGTGACCGAGGCGCCCTCGTGGAAGCCGAGTTATCGCGTGTCCATCGGCAAGAGCGGGAAAACGAAGGTCGACGCCTGGGCCGTCGTGGACAACACCTCGGGGGAGGACTGGAACCAGGTCAAGCTCGGCGTCGGGTCGAGCTCGGCGCTCTCGTTCCGCTTCGATCTGCGGTCGATTCGCGTGGTCGAGCGAGAGACGTTGCAATCGGACGGCCTCTTCGCGCAGGCGCCGCCGATGGGCGGGGCGACACACGGGGGGACGCCGGGGCAGGGGGAGAAGCGGATCCTCGCGAACCTCGACGATACGAAGCTCGCGTATGTCGTGTCGCGTTCGGCGGCGGAGAGTATGGTCCGCGAAAAGGCGCCGGTGATCGACGTGGGCTCGTCCGAAGTTCTGATCAGCACCGCATCCAGGGCGCGCGGCGACGCGCCTTGGCAGCCGCCGCCGCCGCCGCCGCCCCCTCCGCCGCCGCCGAAGAGCCAGGAGCAGATCCAGATCGAGCAGCTCGCGAACAAGTATCGGAAGAGCCGCAAGCAGATCGTCGTGGAGGGGTATGCCGACGTGAAGGACGGGGACAAACAAGCCGCCTCGCTCGACCGGGCGAACCGCGCGCGGACGCAGCTCATCCGCGCCGGGCTGCCGGCCTCGCAGATCGTCGCCGTGGGCAATGGCATGCAGGAGGGGCGCAAGGGCGGGGTGAGCATCGTGGAGGCGCCGGAGACCGAGGCACGAATGCAGAACACGGCGAGCCTCGCGCCCGCGGAGGCGGCGAGCGCCGAGCCGATCGGCACGTCCCATTTCGAGTCGACGATCCCGATGACGGTGCCCCGCACGACGAGCGCGATGGTCTCGATCCTGAGCACGGAGACCGAGGGCGGCTTCGTGTATTTCTACGACCCGGAGAGCACGCGCGGCAACGCGACGTTCCCGTTCAAGGCGGTGCGCCTCAAGAACCCGACGGAATCGGTGCTGGAGAGCGGGCCGGTCACGGTGTTCGGGGACGGCCAATTCGTCGGCGAGGGGATGAGTGACCCGATCCCGGCGCGCTCGTTCGCGTTCATTCCATTCGCGCTCGACCGGCAGATCGTGGTGGAGCGCAAGGACGACGAGGCGGACGCCATCACGCGGATCCTGTCGGTGCAGCGGGGCGTCTTCCAGACGGAGGTGAAGCACACGCGCCGGAAGACGCTCGTCATGACGAATCGGTCGCAGGGCGAGGCGACGGTGTACGTGCGGCACACGGTGGCGAAGGGGTACACGCTGGCGAAGGCCCCGACGTCGAGGGAGCGGATGGGCGAGGCGTATCTGTTCCGCGTGGAGATCGGGGCCGGGGAGAAGGTGGAGGTCGAGATCGCCGAGGAGACGCCGGTCTTCCAGACGACGGATCTGCGCAATGACGTGGGGATGGAGATGGTGCGCGTGTACGTGTCGGGGAAGGGGGTGAGCGAGAGGCTGAAGGAGGCGGTGGGGGGGCTCCTCGACCTGCAAAAAGAAATGGGGAACCTGGAGCAGCGGATCTCGACGACCCGCGAGGAGCTCGCCGAGTATCGGCAGCGGATGGACGAGCTGCACGCGCAGATCGTGACGCTGAAAGTGGTGAAGAGCGCAGGGCCGCTGATGCAGAGCCTGGAGAAAAAAATGCAGGAGGTGAGCGACCGGACCTCGAAGGCGACGATCGCGCTGGTGGCGTTGCAGGAGAAGCTGATGCTCGCGCGGATCCGGTTCCAGGACGGGGTGTCGGAGCTGTCGCTCGAGAAAACGTGAGCGAGTAGCCGCGCCGCCGGGAGGGTGATACGCAGGGAGAGGTATGCCCGAGCCTCGACCCACCCGATCGGATTACGATCTGCGTATTCCCATGGCCGCCGAGCGGACGCTGCTCGCGTGGCTGCGCACGGGCCTGGCATTGATGGGTTTCGGGTTCGTCGTGGCCAAGTTCGGGATCTTCCTGCGCGAGCTCGCGGCGTCGCGTGGCCTCCTGCCGTCGCCGTCGCCGTCGGTGGTGACGTCGCAGTGGCTCGGCACCACGCTCGTGCTCCTCGGGGTCCTCGTCAACGTGATCGCTGCATTGCAGCACGCGCGCTTCATCGAGCGTTACAACAGCGGCGAGACGCCGCGCGCGCATCCCGCCTCGATGGGCGTGGTGCTGTCGGTTGGCCTCGCCTTGCTCGGGGTGGGGGTGGCGGTTTATCTGCTGCGGCTGCAATGACGCGGCGGCCCTGGCGCCTGCCCGCCTCGCCCGCGCTGCGCGGCGCGGACGTGCTCACTTCTTGAGCACGACCTCGCCGCCGAACGTCATCGGGTAGGTGATCATCACCGTGCCCCCGCCCGCCGGCCTGGGGAACTTGATCGTCTTGAACGCGTCACGCACGCAGTCGTCGACCTTGCTGTTCTTCACGGTCGACTTCTTCACGCTCGCCTCGTTCACCGCGCCGAGCGGGCCGACGGTCGCCTGGATCGTCACCGTCCCGGCGAGCTTGCCCTCCTTGTCCGCGCCGATCGAGTAACAGGCGTCGAACGCCTTCACGTTCTCGTTCACCGCCGCCTGGATCTGCTCGTCCGAGAGCGTACCCGAGAGCGGCACCGTCTCCGGGTTCGTGGGTTTGTCCGCGGCCTCTGCCCCCGCCTGGGCGCCTTGTTCTGCCGCGCCTGCCGGACCGGAGGGCTCCGTCGCGCCCGAGCCGCCCGCAGGTTGCGTCGCCCCGCAGCCCGCGACGACGACGAAGAAGATTGGAGTGACGAACCAGCGCATGGCGTGCGAGTTCAGTCGAGATGCGGCGCGTTGTCCACCGGGAACGGCAGGCCTCACGCGACACGCGCGCGCGCCACTTTTCCGCCCGTGACGGCACGGCGGTAGACGGCCTCGTACGCGGTCGTCATGACCGAGGTGCTGAAGCGGTCCCGGGCGCGGCGCGCGCACGCGGCCCGGTCGAAGTGCGCGAGCGCCGGGGAGGTCGCGAGGCGGACGAGGGCATCGACGTCGTCGGGCGGCACGAGGAAGCCGGTCACGCCCTCGTCGACGATCTCCGGGAAGGAGCCGCGCGCGAAGCCGATCACCGGCGTGCCGCAGAGCATGGCCTCGACGGCGACGAGGCCGAAGGGCTCCTCCCAGAGGAGAGGACACACGATCGCCCGCGCGCCCGAGAGGAGCCGGACCTTCTGCTCGTGGTCGACCTCGCCGTGATCGATGACGCCCGGGAGATCGAGCCGCGGCGCGATGTGCTCGTCGAAGAACACGCGATCCTGCGGATGGACACGGCCGCCGAGGTGGATGGGTTTCTCCGCGAGCCGGGCGATGTCGAGCGCGAGGTGCGTGCCCTTCTCCTCGCAATAGCGTCCGATGTGCGCGAGGTAGCCCTCGTCGCGCTGGCTCGGCGGATACCGCCGCGGCGACAGCCCGTGGTGGATGACACGCGCGCGGGCGAGCGGGACCTCGAGCTCGAGCTGACGCCGGCTGATCGCCACGTGGTAGATCCCCTGGTGCGAGGCGAAGATCCGCGAGTACGACTCTTCGCGATGGTGGTGCATCGTGTGAACGATCGGCACACGCAAGAACCCCGCGAGCGCGACGCCGAGCGGGCTGTTCAAGTGGACGACGTCGAAGTCGCCCCGCGCGACCTCGGCGAGCGCCCAGGCGGCGTGGTTGAGCTCGTCGGCCGCGGCGGGTGGCCAGACGGGGCGGTGATAGAGCGCGCGTTTGCGGCAGCTCGTGACGGAGTCACCCGTCGTGAACACGGTGACGTCGTGGCCACGCGTGTCGAGCTCTTCCGCGAGCTCGTAGCAGAAGAGCTCGGTTCCCCCGTAGCCGATGGGCGGCATCCGGATGAACGGAGTCGCGATCATCGCGATACGCATGGGTGTCGCATCCCTCCTGCGCGCATCCGTCCCCCTGCGCGCGGAGGGCAAACGCTACATGGACCGTGCCATCGAAGCCGATCAGAGCTCGGGCGCTTGCCAGGCCTCGAGGCGGCGCCAGATCGCGCCGAGCAGGTTCGGCGACACCCGCTTGAGCGCGTAGGCGAGGTGCGCCTCTTTCGTCACGGGCACGAGGCCGAGGTTCTGCTCCACGGCGTCCATGATCCTGCCGGCCACGAGCTCCGGCGACGCGCCGCGCTCCATCAGCCGACGCGAGCGCTCGATCGCCGCGGGCTCGGCGAAGCGGCCGCGGCGGCGTCCGGCCTCGTTGATGTTCGTCCGGATGAACCCGGGGCAGATCGCGGAGACGCCGATGCGGTGGCGGCGCAGGTCCTCGCGCAGCGCCTCGGAGAAGCCCACGACGGCGAACTTGGTCGTTGCGTACGCGAGGAGCAAGCGGCTGCCCGCGAGGCCCGCCGCCGAGGCGATGTTGACCACGTGTCCGCCGCGCCCGCGCTCGATCATGCGCGGCACGAAGAAGTGACAGCCGTGGACCACGCCCATCACGTTGATGCCCATCACCCAGTTCCAGTCGTCGAGCGTCGTGTCTCGCAGGCCGCCCGCGACGGCGACGCCCGCGTTGTTGACGATCACGTCGACGCCGGAGAGCGCCGCGTGCACCTCGTCGGCGAAGCTCTGCATGGCCGCGGCGCTCGAGACGTCGACCTTGCGCGCGAGCGCGCGGCGCCCCTGCGCGCGCGTGGCGGCGGAGACCTCCTCGAGCGACGCCTCGTTGACGTCGCAGAGCACGAGGTCCGCGCCCTCCCTGGCGAACGCGAGCGCCGTGGCTCGCCCGATCCCGCTGCCCGCCCCCGTCACGAGGACGACCTTGTCCGCAAAACGACCGCTGCTCATGGCCACGACGGAAGCGCCCCGGCGCGCGGGCGTCAAGTCATGTGCCGAGCGTCGTGAGCATCGCCTCGACGGCCGGCGGCCAGATCGCCTGCGCCTCCGTCAAGAGGCTCCGCTCCTCGAGGACGCGGTAGATCGCGAGCGCTCGTCGCAAGAGCGATCGCGCCTCCAGCCGCTCGGCCGACGTGCCCTCCGCGAGCACCGTGGCCGCGCGGAAGCAAAAGAGCGCGTGATCCCCCTGGACCGTGGCCATGTCCGGCTGCTCCGCCGCGAGCGCCGCGGCGAGCCCGAGCCCCGTACGGAACGCTTCGAGCGCGCCGCGATGATCCCCCATCGCGCGGAGGACGTGGCCGATGCGGCCGTACGTGGCGTAGAGATCGCGCCGCGCGTCGTCGTCGAACGTGGCGTCGGCGAGCTCCTGGCGCAGGACGAGGCAAGCGCGGTACGCCGCGAGCGCGTCGGGTTTTTCACCCATCGCGCGCAGCACCTCGCCGATGCTCTCGTGACAACGCGCGAGCGCGCGGCGACGCGTGATGTTCTCCGGCGCGTCGTTCGCGAGCCGCTCACGTACGACGAGCGCCTCCTTGTACGCCACGAGCGCGCCCTGCCCGTCGCCGGCGGCGAGCAACGCGTCGGCGTAACGATCCCGCGTGAGCGCGACGAGCGAGTGATGATCCTGATCGTCGGGTGTGTCCCCAGCGAGGCGCTCGGCGATCGCCAGCCCGCGCTGGAACGAAGCCGCGGCGGCGGCCTCGCGCTCGTCCTCGAGCAAGTAGTCGCCCACCATCACGTGGCAGAGCGTGACGCCCGTGAGCACGCCGGCGATGGCCTCGCGGAAGATCCCCTCGTGGTCCTCGGCGGCGTCGAGGGCGCGGCCGTCGCGCGGGTAGATCGTGCGATCCGAGAGCAGTCCGGCTTGCTCTTCGGCGCCGCTGCGGGCCCGCAGGGGGATCACCACCGCCCGCTTGTCGCGCTCCATGACGAGCCCCTCGCGCAGCGTCGACTCCACGATCGCGCCGGGCTTGAGGCCCTCGGGGCTCACGAGCACGACGATCACGTCGGCCGTGCGCAGCCGCGATCGCATGTCCGGCGGAGGGGCCGCCGGCACGGCTTCCCGGACGATCCCGGCGTCGACGAAGGCCGCGAGGCGCGCGCAGAGCTCCTCGCGGATCGCCTGATCCCCGGGGGCGGAGGACACGAAGAGCTCGACGGCGTGGTGCATGACCAAACTCCATCCCATCTTACCAGCCTCCCGCCGCCGGCGGCCGACGTTCCCGTGCTCTCTTTGAATTCGAGAGATCCGGGTCGATCCCTGGTAAATTCGCCCCCCCAAAGCGACCAACCCCGAGGACACGGGCCCGATGCGACTCTCGATCACCGCGATTTCTGCGCAGGAAGGCGCCACGAGCGCGTCCCTTGCGACGCCGGGGCAACTGAAGGGCCGCCTCGGTCGCGAGGACGCCGCGTTCGAGGTCGTGGACGCCGATCCGGGCCGCGACCTGGCCGAGCAGATCGAGTCTCTGCTCGCCGGGCGCGGGCCGACCTCCCGCGACCCCGTGATGCTCTACGTGGCGTGCCCCGCGCTCCTCTCCATCGACGGCGAGCTCTTCCTGTCCCTCGATCCGTCGAGCCCCACCGTTGGCGACGCCCTCGCGGACGTCGCGGCCGTGTTACGTGATGGCGCGCCGGGGCCGAAGCTCATCGTGCTCGAGCTCGTGGACACGAAGCTCGGCCTCGACCCCACGCGCGCCGAGGTGCTCGTGCGCGCGGCCGAGGCCGCGACGGAGCCGGCCACGAACGACATCGAGCTCTTGCTCGGCGTGCGACCGCGCTCGGCGGAGGCCTCGAGCTTGCCGCTCGCGCAGGCGATCATCGCCGAGCTCGACGCCCTGCCGAGCGGCCGGACCTTGACCACGCGTGGCCTCTACGATCGGCTCGCGAGCAAGCTGCGCGAGTCCGTGCCTTGCCTCCATCACGCGCGGGCGAAGGTGAGCTTCGAGCTCGTCCCTGGCAGACCGGGGCGGCGCGACTCGACCTCGACCATGCCGGCGCCGCGCCTCGACGTGCTCCCGCGGAGCGCGCCTCCGCCTGCGCCGTCGCCTGCGCCGCCGCGGGTCGAAGAGTCGCCGCGACCGGTGGCGACCTTCCGCGAGGTCGAGCCTCTGCTCGCGCCGCCGAAGGCCCCGCGCACGTTTCATCCGCCGCCGCCGCAGGACGAAGTCGATCTCACCTGGACCGACACGGGCGAGGACTGGGGCAGCATGCCGCGCGTCATCCCTCTCGCGCGCCCGCTCGCCGCGCCGCCCGGCGCCTCGCTCCCGCCGCCGCCGATGAGCACCGGCGCGACGAGCTCGCACCGCGGGACGGACGGGCCCATCTCGAGCCCCATCTCGGGCCGCGAGATCTCCCCGGTCGCGCGGTACACCATCGAGGGCGAGCTGCTCGCGTCGCAAGGCGACACCGACGGCGCGATCGCGTCGTTCCGCAAGGCGCTCTCGGTCCTCGGACCGGGCGGTGATCCTCACTCTCGCGCCGATCTCTACGCGCGTATCGGCGAGCTGCGCGCGCGGTATGGCCTGGCCGAGGACGCGATCTCGGACTTCGAGAAGGCCCTCGCGCTCCGGCCCGGTCACATCCCGGCGCTCGAGTCGCTCCTCTTGCTCTGCGCGTCCGAGCGGGACTGGCGGGGCGTGATGAGCGCCGAGGAGCGGCTGCTCGCGGCGCTGCCGAGCGACACGCTCCGGTTCGAGCGGCTCATCGAGTTCGCCTCGCGCTGGGAGGGCGAGGCGGACAAACCTGCGCGCGCGCGCCTGCTCTTCGAGCGCGCGCGCGAGATGCGCCCGCATGATCCGATCGTGCTCGAGCAGATCCGGCGGCTCACCTTGAAGTCGCTGCCGCCGGCGCCGCGCGGCTAGACCAGCGACTCTGCCTCGTACATCTTGATCTGCGCCCGGCCCATCGCCTCGTCGCCGTGCAGCCCTTTGTGGTGCTTGCGGAACACCTCGGAGCGCGGGTAGGCGAGGAACGACTCGCGGCTCGTCCAGCGGGAGACCGCGAGCAACGCGCCCTGGTCCTGCCAGAGCTCGAAGCCGAGGAAACCTTCGAACGGGTCGAGGTCGTGGATCGCGTCGCGGAAGGCCTGCCTGATCCGCTCGAGCTCGTGCTCGGGTGCCCGGATGGTGTTGACCACGACGAACATGCGGTGACTCCTTCGAGGCAGGGCGCGCGGCCCGAGCCACGGTCGATGGCAAGCCGTGTTCCTTCAGCCCTTCTCCGACGGATGCCACCGCCGCAGCAGGAACCACCCGCCCAGGTTCGTCAGCCCGAACAGGCCGAGCCCGAGGGCCGAGGCGCAGAGCACGGCCGCGAAGAGCAGGTCCGTGCGGAGCTGCCTCGGCGCGCTCATGATGACGATGCCGAGCCCGGGTGTCCCCTCGGCGAAGCCCGCCACGAATTCGCCCACGATGGCCCCGATCACCGCGAGCCCGCCCGCGATTCGTAGGCCCGTCACGATGCTCGGCAAGGACGAAGGCAAGCTCAGCAGCAAGAGCGTGCGCAGCTTGCCCGCCCCATACAGCCGGAAGAGATCCCGCAGCGCTGGCTCGACGGACCTGAGCCCCGTCAGCGCATTCGCCACGACCGGGAACACGCTCACGATGAACGCCGACACGCTCACCGCGCGCTCGCCCGGCCCGAACCAGAGCACGAGCAGCGGCGCTATCGCCACGATCGGCACGGTCTGCAGGAAGACGGCGTACGGGTAAAACGCGCGCTCGAGCAGCCGCGACGCCGAGAGCAGCACGGCCACGAGCACGCCGATCACCCCCGAGAGCACGAACCCGAAGAGCGCGCTCCTCGCCGTGGTCAAGGTCGCGAGCCCGAGCGTGGCGGCGTCCGCGGCGAAGGCGGCGGCGATCTGGCTCGGCGGAGGCAACAGATACGCCGGCACCTCGAGCACCCGCACGAGGACCTCCCAGGCGCCGAGCAACAAGACGAGCGAGAGGATCGGCGGCGCCGCGGCCAGGAGGGATTTCTTCACGATTGCGCCTCTCCGGCCTGCAGCGCCTCCTGGAGCGGGCCGAGCGCGCGGGCGAAGCGTGGATCGCTGCGCAAGGAGGCGGCGCGCTCGCGGGGCAGGTCGATCGGCGTATCGAGCAGGATCCGCGCCGGGCGTCGGGAGAGCACGAGGCAACGCTCGGCGAGGTACGCGGCCTCTGCATTCGAATGCGTGACGAAGAGGACGGTCATGCCGAGGTCGAGCCACAAGGCGCGGAGCTGATCGTCGAGCCTCTGGCGCGTGAGCTCGTCGAGGGCGGCGAAGGGCTCGTCGAGCAGGAGGATGTTCGGGCGCGTGACGAGGGCGCGGGCCAGCGAGACGCGCATCTTCATGCCGCCCGAGAGCTCCGCCGGATACCGCGCCGCCGCGTCGCCGAGCCCCACCTGCCCGAGGGCGGCGCGGGCCGCGTTGCGCCGCTCGTCTTTCGGCACGCCCGCGAGCTCGAGCGGCAACGCCGCATTGTCGAGCACGTCGCGCCAGGGCAAGAGGTGCGCGTCCTGGAAAACGTACGCAATGCGGGGGCGCTCGGCGCCGTCCTCCGGGACGAGGCGGACCGCGCCGCCGTCCGCCTGATCGAGGCCGGCGACGAGCCGCAGCAGGGTGGACTTGCCGCAGCCCGAGGGGCCGAGCAGGGCGACGAAGGCGCCGGCGGCGACGTCGAGGTCCACGCCGTCGAGCACGACGCCGCTGCCTGGAAAGACGCGCCGCGCGCGCTCGACGAGCACACGCACGCCGCCGCGTGGCGTGGCCTCCGCCTCGACGTCCTCGACGAGCGGGGGGGCGAGGGCGGTCATAACGCTCCTCCCTTCGCCTCGAGATACACGTCCATCTGCCCGATCGTGGCGTGCAGCGTGTATTTCTCGTCGAGCAGCTTCTGCATCTCGGGGAAATCGGGGAGCGAATCCGCCGAATCGAGCGAGTCGCCCGTGACGTGGGGGAAGACGTCCCAGTGCTCGATCACGATCGCGGCGGGCGGCGTCTTCGCGAGATCCGCGAGCAGGACCTGACGGTGCTCCTCTTTCGCCCAGGAGACGCGCTGCGGGACGTTGTAGATGTAGCGGCTCGCCGCGGCGCGCTCGGCCATGTCGTAAATCGAGGGCTCGAAGCCCCAGACGAAGACGGCTCGATCCGCGGGGACCACCTCCCGGAGCAGCTCGGCCACGGCGCGGTTCGTCACGGTATTCACGTCGGCCACGCTGGCGAGCCGATCGAGGCCCGTCTGATCACGGAAACCGCCGAGCGCGAGGTCGATACGTTGCCCCGTGCGCACGAGGAACGACCCGGGCACGTCTTTCGTGGCGGAGCGGCCGAACGGCACGAGCAGGACGAGCAGGCAGAAACCCGCCAGGCCAAGCGCGCCACGCGCCCGCGCCCGCTGAAAGAGCGCGTGATACCCGAGCGCGGCGACGAGCCCCGTCAGCGGCCAGGTCGCGCCGTAATGGTACGGGAAGAACTTGCCCTGCATGGCCACGCCGACGAGGTGAATCCCCACGACGCCGAGCGCGAGCAAGGCGAGCGGCTTCTGCCGCGCGTGAACGCCGAGCCCGAGCGCGAGCAGCAATCCCGTGGTGGGGACACTCCCGTACGTCTGGAGCCATTCGGTGAACGAGTAATACGCCATCCCCGGCACGGTCGCGCCCTTCCAGCCGAGCGCCGTGTAATGGGGCGTGAACACGAAGAGCACGCGGTGCAGATCCCCGAGCGCGCCCCGCGCGGCGAACCAGGCGGCGCAAAGCGCAATGGGGATCGCCCCACCCGCCGCGAGCAGGAGCGAGGGGCGGACGACGGCGCGCGCGGCGGCCTTCAGCCGGTCGAGCGTGGGGCGCGTGGGCTCGGTGTCCCACCACGCGGGCAGGAGCGCGACGATCGCGGCGCCGCCGACGAGCGGCGGCTTGAGCAGGCCGGCGAAGCCAAAGAGGAAACCCGCGAGCAGCCAGTCCCGCGTCTTCGTGGGGCGGATCGAGGGCAAGCCCGAAGCGCTCGGACGTGGGGCGCAGAGCAGGGCGGCGATCGTCAACATGCCGCCGAAGGACTCGGGCTGGGACGTGTGCCAGAAGTCGAGCTGCGCGTGGATGAGCACGGTGATCGTCGCGGCGACGAGCCCGAGCGTGCCGCTGCCCCCGTACCGCCGCCCGAGCCGCACCAGACCAAGCGACATCAGCACGAGCCCGAGCACCTCGAGGACCCGGATGCCCCACTGCGCGGACCCGAAGAGGAGCCGGGCGAGCGCGTAAATCAGGAAGATGCCGGGCGGCTTGAAGTCGAAGGCGTCGCGGTAGGGCATCCCGCCTTCGAGCACGCTGCGCGCGACGACCGTGTAGATGCCCTGATCGCGGCCATGGCCAAACGTGAGGATCTCGAGGAGCAGGAACGCGATCGCGGCGATACACGCGCCGATCAGCGTGCGCTCGGCGAGGGATGCGACGGTGCTCGGGGCTCGGGTCGGTTCGTCGGCAGCGAGGGTCACCGGGGCGACGTTCTAGTCGGAACCCGCGGCGACTCCAACCATCTGGGCGTCAAATCCGGTACGTCCGCTCGATCGCGCTGACGAAGAGCGGCGCGGTGGACTCGATGGCGCCGGGGGGGAGCTTCTGGCTGCCCGGGTGTGAGTCGGTGCCGAGGATGTGCTCGAACATGCCACTCGCGTGGAGCTTTTCGAGGGCGCCGGGGGGCAGGACGAGGTGGCTCGCGATCGCGTGGCAACGCGTGGCGCCAGCGGCCATGTACGCCTGGGCGGCCTGGATGAGCGAGGATCCCGTGCGGATCATGTCGTCATAGATGACGACCTCGCGGCCACGCACGTCGGCGTTGACGCCCGTGACGGCGAGTTTCCCCGTGTCGGGATCGCGGCGTTTGTAGACGAACGCGGGCTCGACGTCGAGGTCGCGGGCGAGGCTCTGGACCCACTTGGCGCGGCCGGCGTCGGTGGCGCCGAGCAGGTAGGAGCGGCCGTCCATCGTACGCTGGATGAGCTTGGTGACGAGCGGCGCGCCGTAGAGGTGGTGGGTGACGTGGCTATCGCCGAAGTAGTAGGGGATGCCGTCGGTGTGGAGGTCGAAGAGGTAAACACGCGTGCCGCCCTCGCAGGGCGGGATGGCCGAGATCAGGCGGGCGCGGGTCTTGGCGGTGACGACCTCGCCGGGCAGGACAGCGCGCTCCATGGTGGCGTAGCCGAAATAAGGCATGACGATGGAGAGCGAGCGCGCGCCGCCCGTGCTGATGGCGCAGCCGAGGTCGTAGAGCTCGAGCCAGTCGAGGTCGGTCGGCGTGCCGCCGAGCAGGACGACGTCGCGGCCCCAGGGGTCCTCGGCGACGCGGAGGTAACGCTCGCCGTCGGGGAAGGTCTTGTGCACGATCTCGCCGCGATCGAGGTCGCCCGCCGCGAGGAAGCGGGGCTCGAGGTAGGCGTACGAGGAGATCGTGAAGAGGAGCTTCCGGGCCATCGTGGGCACCTTCTGGTCCATCTGCGCGCCGGTGTCACGCGCCAAGGTGGGTCCGGGCTTTGTGCTGGGCGATGGTCGGTGTAGACGGGAGGTGATGGAAGAGACGTCGGCTCGCAAACGCCGTAGCGCTTTGCTCGTCGGGGTGGGGTGGCTCCTCGTCGTGGGGCTCGTCGCGTCCTCGGCGGGGGCCCTGCCTGCGCAGGAGAACGAGGAGCTGAAGCGGAACATCGCGCGGGGTTATGTCGTCTCGGGGGATGAGGCCTTCGAGAAGGGGGACATGGCGCGCGCGCTCGATCGTTACGAGCGGGCCGAGCGGCTGATCCCTGCGCCCACGGTGCGCCTGCGTATCGCGCGCACGCTCGTCGAGCAGGGCAAGCTCGTCGAGGCGCGGGTGAAGTACAAGGAGGCGTCGGCGACGGACATCGCCGAGGACGCGCCGGACGTGTTCTTCAAGGCGGTGGTCGAGGCGCAGAAGGAGCTCGCGGCGCTCGAGCCGAAGATCCCGTCGGTGCAGATCGAGGCGCCGGTCGGCGCGAGTGGGGCCACGATCGACGGAGCGCCCGTCGCGGAGAGCGCCTTGCGCGCGCCGATCCCGTTGAACCCGGGGGCGCACACGATCGAGCTGCCCTGCTGCGGCAAGCAGACGGCGTCGCTCCGGGAGGGAGAACGATTGCGCCTCACGTTCGCGCCGCGGCCGGTCGAGGCTCCCGCGCCGCCCTCCGACGGCCCGAACATCCGTCGCATCGCGGGGATCTCGAGCATTGGCCTGGGCGTGGTGTCGCTCGGCGTGGGGCTCGGCGGGGTGGTGATGGTCTCCTCGACGAACAACGATCCCGAATACCAGAAGAGCCAGACGTTATTCCGCTCCGACGAGGATATGTGTGCGCTGGCGAGGGGCCCGGGTCTGCTTCCCCCGGAAGTGGACCGTAACTACCTCGTGGAGGCGTGCGAGCGAGGGGAGACCGGCAACCTCCTGCAGCTCGTGTTTTTCCCGGTCGCCCTGGTGACGACGGGCCTCGGGATCTACCTCCTCGCGACGAGCGGGTATGACGACAAGAAGCCCGCGGCGAGCCGGGTCGAGGTGCTTCCGACGATGGGGAAGGGATACAGCGGGCTGCTCGTGCGAGGCGCTTTTTGAGGGCGGCGATGGGGCGCGTACCACGTCGCGGCGCTCGTGCCGCCAGCCTCGTCGCGCTCGTGGTGCTCTCCGCGGTGGCGGCGCCGGGCCAAACACGCGCCGCCGAGCCCGCGCCGCCGTCCGCGGAGGAGAGGGGCGGCTGGGATGGCCGGTTCGTCGTGGGGATGAGCGCGCTCGGGGTGTCGGCGTTATCGCTGGGATTCGGGATCCTGTCGACGTATCACGTGCGCCGGGTGAGCCAGGAGATGCGGTCGAGCGCGTTCACGGCGCTGTTCCCGAATGACGACGACGTCTGCGCCGCGTCCGATTTCCTCACGGGGCCGGGCGCCTCCCACATGCGGGAGACGTGCGCGCGGGGCAATCGGTACAATGTGCTGCAATACGCGATGTACGGGCTACACGTGGGGTCGGCGATCGCGGGGATCGTTTTGCTCGCGAAGAGCGGGGGGGCGGGGGAGAAGAAGGGGGCCGCGTGGGTGACGCCGGTGGTCTCGGCGGGGTATGGAGGGGTGGTGGTGGCGGGGAGGTTTTGAGGGGTCAGCGGAGGGGGCGGAGGTGGTCGTAGCTGCTGTCGATGGGCTTGTAGGTCGCCACGAGCGTGACCGACATGTCCTCCGGGTTGATGTCCTTCACGCAGTAATACGTCTGGTCGATGCGAACGCAGTCACCCTCCAGGAGCGTGGAGGCCGGGGGCTCGAAGCCCTCGCCCCACCAGTTCGGGGCGGATTCGGGTACGCCGCAGGCCCATTTGAACCATGCGGCGTCGGGCTTGATATAGACCTGGGTTACCAAGGCATTGCAGCCGTTCACGCGTGCGACCTTGTTGCGCTCGAGCGTGACCTCCGTGGGCTCGGTGCGACTGCACGAGGTCAGGGTGAGGACGGCAATCATGAGGAACGTGAATCGCATGGTCAATTCCTGGGATCGATGCGTTTGTCACATGTACCGAAGCTTATTTCATCTTGAGCCACGCAATCGATGCACTTCCGGCGCATCTCATCGCAACAAGCGCGGCAAGCCGAGCGGTGAGTCAGGTGGTCGCAACTGTTGTGACAAAGACGGTGCTCTCGGTTGCAGTCGAGGGGGTCGGCACACACGACCGCAGTCACCGTGCCCCCAGACCCCCCACAGGCCGTAAGCCACCCCGCCAGCACCAACAACACCGCAGCCCCGCGCATCCCTCGACCTCCCTCCACCCTGCCGGCACTCCCCAGGCGCGTCAACCGCCTTCCCCGTCGGGATCCCCCCGCGCGCCTCGCGCACCCGGCGCGCTCCCGACCTGGATCACACGCCGCGCCTCGCGCACCCGGCGCGCTACCGACCTGGATCGCACGCCGCGCCTCGCGTACCCGGCGCGCTCCCGACCTGGATCGCACCCCGCGCCTCGCGCACCCGGCGCGCTCCCCCCCGGGAGTGACCTCCGCGCGTCACGCACCGATGCCGATCCAGACCTGGATCGACATCGGTGCGCGGTCCACCTCACGAATTCTGACCGCCGGTGCCCTCGTCGTCCTCATCCGTCGCACGCTTCCGCTTCGGTCGCGTCGCTTCCAGGAAGGCCGCGACGCGCTTCGGCTGGCCCGGGAAGAGCTTCTTCAGGTCACCCTCGAGCCGGTCGAGCTCCAGGTTGATATCCTCCACGTAAAGCTCCTCCGAGGTGCCTTGCAAGGCGAGCGCCCGCAGGCCGTCGACGCGCGCCTTGGAGCACGCGTCGAGGGTCCCCGTCACGGCCCCGAGGCGCGGCGTCCACTTGATCGCGATCGGCTCGTCCGGGTTGCGGCCGAGCTCGTCGAGCCACGCTTGCCCCTGCTTGATCTCGCGATCGATCCCGAAATCCTGCGCCGCCGAGGGCGACACGTCCTTGAAGAACCTCGTATACGGCGGCACGTCCCGGCGCCCGCCCGCCTGGTCGACGATGTCCCTGCCAAACGCCGCGACCTCGGGATCCCAGCGCGAATCCGCGACCGCGAGCCGCGCCCGCGCCCGGCCGAGCGTCCGCTCGCGCTTGCGGCGATCGGCGGCGAGCGCGTCACCCTTCGCCGCCATCATCTCCCAGACGGGCGCGAGGTGCGCCGTGATGTCGTCGCTGACGAGGCCGTCCGCAATCGCGGAGCAGATGTCGGCGGCAGGCTGAGGGTTCATCGTGGAACGTAAATGGGTTGCCATGTGCGGAGGGTAACGGAGACCGCGGGGGAGGTGTCAAGGGATACGATGGCTTCTCGCCGCGTCCCTTCTCCGCTACGCTCGCCCCACGGTGTCCTTCCCGCTCCTCGTCCTCCACCTCTCGGACCTGCATTTTGGCCCGCACGGCCGCTTCGGGGGCCAGGATGGGGAGCGGCTCGCTTCGCGTTTCGCCGCGGCGATCGACGCCGCGCGTGAGGAACAAGGCATTCGCGAGGGCGTGGGGCTCGTCGTGGTGACGGGCGACATCGCCGAGGCGGCGCGCAAGAACGAATTCGAGGCGGCGCTCGCTTTTTTCGACCACCTCGATACACGGCTCGGCCTGCCCCGGGACCGGTTCGTGTTCGTGCCCGGGAACCACGACGTCTCCTGGGCCGAGACACGAAAGGTGCAGATCGAGCAGGAAGACGAGGGGTTTGACGACGCCGAGCTCGAGCGCCGGCTCGAACGGGTGCGCCTCGCGCGCTTCGAGGCGTTCGTCGCGGCGTTTCACGGCCGCCCGCGCGGAGAGCTCCCGGACGTCACCTCGATCGGCCACGGCGCCGTGGTCCACCATTTCGCGCTGCCGGGCGGCGGGATCGCCGTCGCCGCCCTGAACTCGTGCGAGCGCGAGTCCCACGCCCGGCAGGGGGGCGCGTTCGGCGAGGCGCAGGCGCAGGCGCTGCTCGATCATTTGCGGGCTTTGCCGCCGTCGTGGATGTCGATCGTCGCCGTGCATCACAATCCGATCACGCCCGTGCCCGAGGCCGTGCAGAGCTGGGTCGAATGGCTGCGGGGCCAGGCCGGGCCGCTCAAGCCCGAGACGATCGAGCATTTCGCCGCCGACGCGGCCGGCTTCGAGGGAAAGGAGCGATTACGCGCCGTGACCGAGGACGCGCGGGTCTCCGTCGTCTTGCACGGCCACCACCACGGCGCCGACGCCCACGCCTTCCCGTTCCGGCGCGGAGAAAAAGGCCACACGCTCGTGCTCTCGTCCGGGAGCTGGGGGCTCTCGCCCGGCAAATTGCCCGAGAGCCAGCCCGCCATGGTGCATCTGCTCGAGCTCGATCCGGCGCGACGGCAAGCCCGGTCGATCCTGCGGATCTACGCGCCCCACGCGCGGGCCGAGGGGCAGGTCGAGCCAGGGACGTTCGCCGTGGATCCGGCGAGCCCACGCGGCGCGATTCTCGATCTGTACGTGCCCGGCGGGTTCGGGGAGGAAAAGAGGGCCGCGGCCTCGCCCGGCGGGGCCGAGGCGCGGGCGTTCGTGGAGGCATATCGACGGCGCTTCGGCGCGCGGTACGTGCGATGGGACCTCGGCGGCGTGGGCGTGGCGCAGCCGGCCGGAGGAGGGCCACCCGTGGAGGCGCGGCTCGACGAGATGTTCGTGCCGCCGCGGCTCGGGACGAATACGGATCCCGGGCAGTTCGAGGACGGCGCGCCGCTCGATCCGCTTTGGCTCGTGACGCGGGCGGCGCCGCTCGTCGTTCGAGGGCCGGCCGGGTGCGGGAAGACGACGATCCTGCGCCATTGCTTCCGGAAATTGCTCGCGGAGGGCGGGCCGGCGGCGGTGCCCTTTTTGATCGAGCTACGCGAGCTCGGGCGGGCCTGGGAGGCGGCGGCGCCGAGCGAGCGGACGCTCGAAGCCTACCTCGCCGCGCGCCTCGCCGAGGTGCGGGGGCAGGACGAACGAGAGGCGCTCGCCGCGCTCTTCGACGACCCCACGGGGCCGCGGCCGATCCTGCTCGTCGACGGCTGGGACGAGCTCGGGGATCTCGGCGATGAGGTGCGCGAGAAGCTCATGGGGTTGCTCTCCGCCTCGCCGCGGGTGCTCGCGGTCGTGACGAGCCGGCCTTATGGCGAGAGCCGGCCCTCCGGCGCCGAGGGGTTCGAGGTGCTCGACGTGCAGCCGCTCTCGGACGAGGAGATCGCGGCCTTCGCGGCGCGGTTCCACCGGCGCGTGCACGGCGAGGACGAGGCGTCCGCGCGGGCGGCGAGCGAGCGGTTCTTGCAGGCGCTCGCGGCGAGCGCCGAGGCGAAGGCGCTCGCGCGGACGGCGCTCTTGCTCGTGATGATGCTCTTCGTGCACCGGTCGAGGCCATTGCCGGACAAGCGGCACGAGCTCTATCGGGTGTGCCTCGACAACCTGCTCTCGGCGCGGCCGCGTTCGAAGGAGGCGGAGGGGGCGCGGGCGCCGTCGGTGATGTTCCGGCCGGACGACGCGGCGGAGCGGATGCGCGTGGTGGCGGAGCTCGCCCACGCGATGCAGACGCGTGGGTATCAGGAGCAGGGCCGGAGCTCGATCGTGCGGACGGAGGAGGAGCTCTGCGAGATGTTGCCCCGGCGGTACGCCGAGGCGCAGCGGCGCGGGTTCGTCGCGTGGCTGGTCTCGGCGGCGGGCGTGCTCGTGGATCGGGCGGACGGGACGTTTTCGTTCGCGCACCTCTCCTTCCAGGAATACCTCGTCGCGCACCACTGGGCCGCGGTGGTGGAGGGGCACGCGGCGCGGCTGAAGGTCTGTCAGCTTCACCTGCGGCAGCTCGCGTTCTGGGAGACGTTGCGGTTATGGGCGGCGATCGTGGAAGACCGGAACCCCGAGCACCTCGAGGCGTTGCTCGCGGAGCTCATGAATGGCTGGGACGCCGACGGGTTCTGGCTCGCGGGCGTGATGTTCGCGGACGGGCTCGGGGAGGTGCAATTCGAGGCGTGGTGCGCGCGGCTGCCCGAGCGTTTTCACGTGCACGAGCAGGTGCGCGCCTCCGCGGCGGCGCGGGCGTGGGCGACGAGCCAGCAGGAGGCGAGGCGGGAGAGGCTCGCCCTGGCGTGGCCCGAGGTCGCGGCGCGGACGCGGTGGCTTCCGGGCGTGATCGCGGCGGCGTGGTGGCAGGAGGCGCGGCTCGGGCGGGAGGAGGCGGAGCCGCCGGCGATGTCGCGGCTGCTCTCGGGGGCGGGCGAGGGGCAAGGCGTGGCGCGTGGCCGGGCGCTGGGTGGTTCGAGCCCGGTCTGGCCGGGGGATCCCCCGGAGCTGTCATTGCTGCATTTATGGCCGGGTCCTCGCGGGCCCGCGGCGGCGCGATTGCAGACGTTGATCTCGCTCGGGGGCGGGCGCGAGCACCTCGGGCGCGCGGCGCGCAAGATCCTGGTGCCGGAGCGGGAGGAGCGGGACCTGGCGCGGCAGATGGCGCGATCTTTGGCCCGGTCGTGGGCGAAGGAGGCGGCGCACGACGATTGGGTGCGGACGTGGGCGCTCGATCTGGCGCGGGACTGGGCGATGGATCTGTCGCGCTCGTGGGCGCGAGAATGGACGCGGGATTTCGGGCTGGACCTGGCGCGGTACTGGGCGCGTTACCTGGCGCGGTACTGGACGCGGGATCTGGCGCGGGACTGGGCGATGGATCTGTCGCGTTACTGGGCCCGGGACTGGGCGCAGGACTGGGTGTTCGACATGGCCATGGCGTGGGCGGACGAGCTCGCGTTGCCCGAGGAGCCGTGGACGCTCGATTTCGCGGCGGTGGAGCTCGCAGGGACCGGCCGGGCCGGGACACGCGCGGTGCTGGCGTTCTCGGAGCCGAAGGAGCCACTCTTGCGGCTCTTTCACGAGGCCTGCCGCCTCTCGCTCCGCCCGCGCTCGGACGGAGGGCCGTTCCGCCGCGCGCTCGTGGAGATGCCCGCGGGGATCGATCCGCTCTGGCCGGCGCTCGCGCGGCACGTGGCGCGGCTGTCCACGCCCGAGGACCGGGGCCTTTTGTGCGAGCTCGCCGAGCACCCGGAGCGGCGCGAGAAGCCGATCGCCTGGGGGCTGCGGTATTACGTGCGGGGAGATCTCGTGCTCGACGACGGGACGGAGGTGCGGCTCGACGAGCTCTGCGACGAGGCGGGGCTCGCGCGATTGCCGTGGCTCGTGGACATGCCGGACGAGCTCGAGGTGGATTTTGATTGATCAGCGCTCGAGCGTCACGAGCACCGTCTTCAAATGCGCCTCGCTGCCGGGCTCGGGCGGGAAATCCTCCGGCTCGGGCCACTCCTTCACCTGCGCCGCGCCGCGCCCCGCGCCCCGCGCCGCGTCCGCGAGCACGCGCTTGAACTTGGCGCGCGGGATGCCCTTGTGGTTCGTACACGCGAGGAGGCGCCCGCCCGGCGCGAGGACGCGGATCGCGCTCGCGGCGAGCTTCTTGTAATCACTCTCCGCGGAGAAACGCGTCTGCTTCGTGGTCGCGAAGCTCGGCGGGTCGAGGATGACGAGATCGAAGGGCCCTTCCTTTGCAGCGCTCTTCTCCAGCCATTTGATCGCGTCCGCCTCGACGAGCACGTGCGCCGCCGCGTCCGCCCCGATCCGGTCGAGGTTCCGCCGCGCCCATTCGAGCGCCCCGCGCGACACGTCCACGCTCACCGTCCGCCGCGCCCCTCCCGCGGCCGCCGCCACCGTGAAGGGGCACGTGTAAGCAAAGAGGTTCGCGACCGACAACCCCGCGGACATCTCCCGCACGCGCCGCCGGTTCTCGCGCTGGTCGAGGAAGATCCCCGTGGACAGGCCGTCCCCGAGGCGCACCTCATAAGGCAATCCGAGCTCGTGCACGACCATCGGCTCGGGCGCAGGCGCGCCGCGGACCGGGTCCTTCGGGGCGAACTGGGGCTCGCGCGCGTCGACGATGCGGCTCGCGTGTTTCGGGCGGATCTTGAGGTAAATGCCCGTCGGACCCAGCCGGAAGGCCGCGTCGAGGAGACGCTCCCGCGCGGCCTCCGCGTCCTCGTCGTAGAGCGAGACCACGAGGAAGTCGCCATAACGATCCACGGTCACGCCCGGCAATCCGTCACCCGCGGCGTTCACGAGCCGGAAGGCGTCCGTGTCCGGGAGGCGCGCGATCCCGGCGCGGCGCTCGGCGGCTTCGCGAAGGCGGCGCTCGATGGCGTCGACGTCGGAGAGGCCTCCTTTCCCCTCGAGAAAATCCGAAAAGAAGACGGGCAGGGGGGCGCGGAGCGTGAGCGGGCGGCCGCCTCCCGGGGGGTCGAGGACGAGCTCTTCGAGGTGCAAGGCGAGCCGAGGGGCCGGCTCGCCGCCGCGCGCCACGTCACCCACGATCGGGGCCTGCTCGGCGCCGAGCTGGGCCGGGAGATCCACGGGACAACCAGGCTCGGGCATGAGCGCGAGGAGCGTGCGATCGCCGTGCCTGTCGAGGACGCGGAAGAGCACGGTGGAGAGCTGGCCCTCATCCGCCGAGGGCGGCAACACGCGATGGCCGCCGTCGCCCGGCGCGAGGCGATGTCGCAACACGCCCCTGTCCGGCCCCTTGCCGCGGCCGGGCAAACCCGGCGTGCCGCGGACGAGCGCGACGTAGGTGCGGCGCGCCCGGCGACGCTCGATTTGCTCGGCGATGGATCGGTTCGCCTCGCGGCGGCGGGTGAAGACGAGCACGCCCGAGGCGTCACGCTCGAGGCGCTGGTGGACGCCGAGATAGACGGGGCCGCCCGGCGTTTTGGCCTCGTAATGGGCGACGAGGCGCCGGTGCGCGTCGTCGCTGCGCTCGGGCGCGTGGGTCGGGAGGAACGCGGGCTTGTTGATGGCGACGAGGTCTCGGTCCTCGTGGATCAGACGGCCCGGCGGGGAGAGCGGCCAGAGGTCGAGCGGCACGGCGTCAATTCTGGGTCACGTTGGTGCCCGGCGGAGGGGTGAAGGTGAACTCGGCGGGGTCGATCGTCTTCGGCTGGGTCGAGCCTTCGAAGTCGAAGCGGTTGCGGTTGCCCTGGGCGTCGACGAGCAGGACGCGGCGGATCACGCCGGGGTCCTTCTTCTCCAGGAGGGCCTTGTCGACGTAGAAATACACCGAGTCGTAATGCGGGGTCGGCTGCCGGGGTTTCCCGAGGAGGACGTGCCCCCCCTCGAACTTCGATTTGTCGTGGAACACGAAGCCAAACGAGGGCCCGAGGCCCTTGCCCATGAGGAAGGCGAGGGCGCCGGGGTACTCGGTCTTGTCGACGGGCTGCACGAACATCTGGTTGTCGTCCGCGATGTAGACCTTGAGCGTCGTGCCATCGGAGACGATCCGATTCTTGCTCGGCGGGTCGTACCGGAAGGAGATCTTGTTCGGGCGCTCGAAAAAGAAGACGCCGGTCGATTTCTTGGTCGTGCCCGCGACCTTTTGCGTGTGCTCCTGCTTGAACTTCGCGAAGTAGGTCTTCTTGTCGAGAAACACCTGGTCGATCGCCACGGCCACGGCGTCGGCCGAGCCGGGCGCGGCGGGAGGAGCGGCGGCGGAGGTGGTGGCGGTCGGGGTCGCGGCGGCAGAGGCGGTGGCAGTCGGGGTCGCGGTCGGGGTCGCGGTGGGCTTGGGCGCGGGCTTGGGTGCGGGCGCGGGAGCGGCGGCGGAAGCGGAGGCGGAGGCGGAAGCGGAGGCGGTCGGGGCTGCAGGCGCGGGCTCCGCGGTGGGGGCGGGGGCCGCGCTCCCGCTCGGTTCCGGGGCGGCGACGCTCGGCGGCGGCGGCGGCGCGGGCGCGGCCGAGGGGGCCGTCGGGGCCGGATCGTCCTGGCAGGCGGCGAGGGCGAGGAGCAGGGCGGAGGTGGCGAGGAGCGGGCGCTTGCGCATGTTCGGTCGTCTCGGCTTGTAGCAAAGGACGACGGGGTCGTCGTCGGGATCTTTCGACGTGGCAACGGCCTCCGCGGTGATTGCCACCCGCGGATCGTGCGCTCGCGGGAGCGGGTGTCCCCCGAGGCTCGCGCCGCAAGTCCCGATCCTGCTCTCTCGCGGGTGCGGCTTGCGGAGCGCCGTGGGCGCCGACATGATCGTCCCTCCGAAAACGGAAAACCCCCGTCCGACGGAGGGATCATGACCCGCGAGACACGTACCGCAGGCGAGCACGAGATCTGCCGCGAGGAGGCGGATCTTTTCGTCTATCGTTTCCCCCGAGGCACGGCCACCGGCGCCCACGTCGAGGCGCTCGCCAGGTTCGAGCAGCCCCGATGGGACGAGTGCACGGAGCACATCTACAACCTGGTCGTGCTCGGCGAGGATCTCACCATCTCCCCGGGCGCGCTCACGGAGACGGCGAAGATCTACCGGGAGTCGCCGCCGCGCACCGCGGCGTACGTCGTGCGCCGGTTCTTCCACCGCACGTCGATGGAGTTTCTGGCGCGTATGATCCGCGCCCTCGGGGTGAAGATGCACGCGAAGGTGTTCGACAACGAGGCGAGCGCCCGCGCATGGCTCGCGGAGCGGCGCACGTCGCGCCAGCGTAGCAGCGTGGTGTGATCCGCGAGCGTCAGGGATCGTCGCCGGCCGGGTCGCGGCTCTCGATGACGATCGTCCCGCGCTTCGTCCCGGGCTTGCGCGGGGGCGGAGAGGGGTTCGTGAGCGAGGCCAAGAGCTCGGGCGCGGGCGGACCGGCGATCGGCAGCACGATCTCCTTGGTCTCGGCGCCACGCTCGTAGGTCACGCGGAGCTCGGGCGCGACGGCGAGCGAGGTCCAGGCGTCCCAGAGCTGCTCGGGCGTCTCGACGGGCTTGCCATTGATTCGCGTGACCACGTCGTCGGGGCGGACGTCGAGCCCGGTCCACTCCTCCGGGATGGCCACGAGGCGCCAGCCGGCGAACTTGCCGTCGCGGAAGACCTCCTCGGGCCAGACGCGGCGGAGCAACCACGGCAGGCCCATCGGCAGGACGGTCTTCAAGGTCTCGCGCTCGAGCTTGTCCGGGGCCTTGGCCTGGGCTTTGTCCCCCACCCCCGCAGGCGCGCCGGGCGCCGGCTTCGGCGAGGCCGGCGGCGGTGTCGCCTCGGACGCGCCGCCACAACCGAGCAGGGCCAGGGAGAGCAAGCCGAAGCGATACGGGTCCCGCCGGAGCATGCCGGGACTATGGGTGAGGGGCGCGCCGCTTGCCAACAATTCAGGCCGCCTCTTCGAGCGGAGGACCACCCGTGCGGGCGATCTGCTCGGGCCGCACGCTCGTCTTCGGCGAGACGTTCGTCCCGGCAACTGGATCGTCGAAGATCCGGGCCCCGCTTCCGCGGCGGACGTCGTAGCATCGCCGCCGGTGGAGTCGTCCGCGTCGTTCCCGATCCTGCTCTCGTTACGCGTCGCCGGCATGGCGATGCTCGTCGTCGGGCCGATCGGGCTCATGCTCGCGCTCTTGCAGGCGCGGCTCCGGTACAGGCTCCGGGGGCTCGTCGACGCGCTCGTGCTCTTGCCGCTGGTGCTCCCGCCTTCGGTCGTGGGGTATTTCCTCGTGGTCGTGTTCGGCCGGCGGGGGCTCGTCGGGCGGGTGCTGGAGGAGGGGCTCGGCTTGCGGCTCGTCTTCTCGCCGGCCGGCGCGGCGCTCGCGTCGGCGGTGGTGGCGCTGCCGATCCTGGTGAAGACCGCGCAGCCGTCGATCGAGGCGGTGCCTTCGCAGCTCGAGGACGTGGCGCGGACGCTCGGGCTCCGGCCGTGGGAGGTCGTGCTGCGGGTGACCTTGCCGCTCGCGTGGCGCGGGGTGCTCGCGGCGTTCGTGCTCGGGTTCGCGCGGGCGATCGGCGAGTTCGGCGCGACGTTGATGCTCGCGGGCAACATCCCGGGGCGCACGAACACGATGCCGGTGGAGATCTTCTCGGCGTTCCAGGAGGGCGACGACGCGCGGGCGGGGCTCTACGTGGCGGTCCTGTCGGGGATCTCGGTCGTGGTGGTGCTCGTGGCGGGCCTGCTCGGGCCGAAGGAAGGACCGGCGCGGACGTGGGCGTGAGCGGCGCGCCGGCGCTCGACGTCGACGTGAAGATCACCGTGGGCCACGGCGCGAGCGTGTTCTCCGTCGAGGCGTGTTTTTCGCTCCCGTCGGGCGTGCTCGTGCTCTTCGGATCCTCGGGCGCGGGCAAGACCGTCACCTTGCGCGCGATCGCCGGCCTCCTCCGCCCTCGTGGCGCCGTGCACCTCCGCGGCGAGCTCGTCTACGACGGGCAGCGGGGCGTCGACGTGCCGGCCCATGCGCGGCGGATCGGCTACGTGCCCCAGGATCAGGCGCTTTTTCCGCACCTCGACGTGCTCGGCAACGTGGTCTTTGGTTTGCCCCGGAGCGAGCGCAAGGACCCGGGCCCGGCGACGCTCGCTTTGCTCGACGAGCTCGGGCTCGGGGCGCTTCGAGGGGCCCGCGTCGACGCGCTCTCCGGCGGCGAGCGGCAGCGGGTGGCGCTCGCGCGGGCGCTCGCCGCCGAGCCGAGGCTCCTCCTGCTCGACGAGCCGCTCTCGGCGCTCGATCGGCCCGCGCGGCTCGAGCTCGGCCGGACCTTGCGGCAGGTGCTCGCGCGGCGCGAGCTCTCGGCGGTGCTCGTGACGCACGACGCGGAGGAGGCGGCGGCGTTCGGGGACGTGTTCGTCCGGTTCGAGCGGGGGAAACCTGCTCGGGAGATGCCGCGCGAGGTCGTGCTCGGCGAGAAAGGGCCATGTCCGCACTGCGGCAAGCCGTGATTGGCCAGCATGTCGCGACGATCGAGCCGCCCGATCTGCTCGTCCTGACCTTCCGAGGCGTGATCCGCGCCCCCGACGTCGCCGACTACGTCGCGCTCCGCGCCGATCTGCTCGGCGGCCAGCCGTATCTCTTGACGCTCGCGGATCTGCGCTGCGTCGAGGGCATCGAGCCCGCGTGCCGCCGCAGCATCGCGGCCATCCGGGACGAGCGGGCGCAAGCGACCGCGTTCGTCGGCGGCAGCTTCCGGTTCCGGGTCATCGCGGAGCTCGTCGCCAAGGCCGCGCGTGCCTTCGCCAAGCGTAGGCTCGCCTTCCGCTTCTTCGCCGAAGAGGCCGCGGCCCGCGCCTGGCTCGCCGAGATGCGCCGGACGTTCGGCGGGGCGTGAGCGGGCCGGGCTGGACAGATCGCTTGTCTTCCCCTACCTGCCGCATCGCGGCATCTGTCCGTAGACACCGGCCGGCCTCCGCGGTACCCGTCTGCCGGCAACGATAACCAGGGAGCCTTCTCGGATGAAGCCAATCCACCGTGCAGCCGTCATCGGCGCCGGGGTCATGGGCAGCGGAATCGCCGCCCACCTCGCGAATGCCGGGATCCACGTGGTCCTGCTCGACATGGTCCCGCCGAACCTCGACGAGACCAAAAAAACCGACCGCGCCGCCCGCAACGCGTGGGCGCAGGGCGGGCTCGAAAAGGCCGTCAAGGCCCGGCCCGCCGCGTTTTTCCACCCGTCCTTCGCCCGCCTCGTCGAGGTCGGCAACGTGGAGGACGACCTCGAACGCGTGAAGGACTGCGACCTCGTGATCGAGGCGATCATCGAGAAGCTCGAGCCGAAGCAGAGCCTCTTCGCGCGGCTCGAGAAGCTCGTGAAGCCGAGCGCGATCGTCGCTTCGAACACCTCGGGCCTGCGCATCGCGGAGATGATGGCGGGCCGGAGCGAGGCGTTCCGGAAGAACTTCCTCGTCATGCATTTCTTCAACCCGGTTCGCTACATGAAGCTCCTCGAGCTCGTGGCCGGGCCCGACACGGATCCGGCCGTCTTCGAGCGCGTGGTCCGCTTCGGCGAGGACGTGCTCGGCAAGGGCATCGTCGTCGGCAAGGACACGCCGAACTTCGTGGGCAACCGCATCGGCGTGCACGCGATGCTGGCGACGCTCCAGGGCATGGTCGAGATGGGCCTCGAGCCCGAGGACGTCGACGCGATCACGGGCCCCGCGATGGGCCACCCGAAGAGCGCGACGTTCCGGACCGCGGACCTCGTCGGCGTCGACACGTTCGTGCACGTGGCCGACAACTGCTACGCGTCGCTCACCGAGGACGAGGATCGCGAGGTCTTCAAGGTCCCGGCGTTCGCGCGCGGGATGCTCGAGAAGAAGATCCTCGGCGACAAGACCAGGGGCGGCTTCTACAAGAAGGGCAAGGACGGGCAGATCCAGGCGCTCGACGTCAAGACGCTCGCGTACCGGCCGAAGGGCGGCGACGAGGCGATCCGCAAGGCGACGAAGGCGATCGAGAAGATCGGCTCGCCCGAGGAGCGCGTGCGCAAGCTCGTCGCGGACGAGGGCAAGGCCGGCGCGTTCGCGTGGAAGGTCCTCTCGAAGTCGCTCGCGTACGCGGCGCGGCGCATCGGCGAGATCACGGACGACGTGACCGCGGTCGATGACGCGATGAAGTGGGGCTACAACTGGGAGCTCGGGCCCTTCGAGACGTGGGACGCGCTCGGCTTCGTCAAGACGGCGGAGCGCATGAAGAAGGACGGCATCGCGCTGCCGGCCTCGATCGAGAAGATGATCGCGGCGGGCGCGACGAGCTTCTACCAGGGCGACGAGGTGTTCGACCTCGTGAAGGGCGCCTTCGTGAAGCGCGCCATCGATCCGCGGAGCGCGACGTTCTCGATCCTGAAGAAGGGCGAGGCGCCGGTGCTCAAGAACGACGGCGCCGAGGCGTGGGATCTCGGCGACGGCATCCTCGGGCTCACCTTCAAGACGAAGGCGAACTCCATCGATCCGGACGTGATCTCGATGCTCTCGCTCGCGGCCGCGAAGGCCGAGGAGGACTTCCGCGGGCTCGTGATCTCGAACGACGGGGATCACTTCTGCGTCGGCGCGAACCTGTTCCTCGTGGTGATGGCGTCCGGGCAGAAGGACTGGGAGTCGATCCGCACGATGGTGAAGAACTACCAGTACGCGACGCAGCGCCTGAAGTACGCGCGCGTGCCGGTGGTCGCGGCGCCCTGGGGCATGACGCTGGGCGGCGGGCTCGAGCTCTGCTTCGGCGCGGACGCGGTGCAGGCGGCGGCCGAGACGTACGCGGGCCTCGTCGAGGTCGGCGTGGGCCTGATCCCGGGCGGCGCGGGCACGCTGAACATGCTCTGGCGCGCGCTCGAGGGCATCCCCGAGGGCGCGAGCATCAACACGCAGGAGATCGTGACGCAGGTCTTCAAGAACATCGCGCTCGCGAAGGTCGCGACGAGCGCGGACGAGGCGAAGGCGCTCGGCTTCTTCCGCAAGACGGACGGCGTCTCGTTCGACAAGGCGCGCCTCCTGACCGAGGCGAAGGCGAAGGCGATCGGCCTTTCGGAGTCGGGGTATCACGCGCCGGCGCCGAAGGCGTACAAGCTGCCGGGCGAGAGCGGCATCGCGACGCTGAAGATGATGGTCGACACGCTCGTCGCCGGTGGTTACGCCACCGAGCACGACGCGAAGATCGCGAACAAGCTCGCGGTCGTGCTCTGCGGCGGCGCGGGCGGCGCGTCGCGCGAGGTGACCGAGGACGAGATCCTCGAGCTCGAGCGCGAGGCCTTCGTGAGCCTGTGCGGCGAAGAGAAGAGCCAGGCGCGTATGCAGTCCATCCTGATGACCAACAAACCTCTGCGGAACTAGGTGAGCACCATGGCTGACATCGTGATCGTGGAGGCCGTTCGTTCGGCCGTGGGCCGGGCCCACAAGGGAGCGCTCGCGTTGAAGCGCCCCGACGAGCTCGCCGGCGAGGTCATCGCGGGCCTGCTCGCGCGTGTGCCGCAGATCAAGCCGTCGGACGTCGACGACCTGATCCTCGGCTGCGCGATGCCGGAAGGCGAGCAGGGGCTCAACGTGGCGCGGCCGGTGGCGCTGCTCGGCGGCTTGCCCGAGGAGGTCTCGGCGATGACCATCAACCGGTTCTGCTCGAGCGGTCTGCAGGCGATCGCGCTCGCGGCGGGCAGCATCACGGCCGGGTACGCGGACATCGTCGTCGCGGGCGGCGTCGAGAGCATGTCGATGGTGCCCATGACGGGCAACAAGATCTCCGTCTCGCCCGAGGCGATGGAGCGGTGCCCGTCGGTCTACACGCCGATGGGCATCACGGCGGAGAACGTGGCCAAGCGCTTCAACGTGGCGCGCGCCGATCAGGACGCGTTCGCGCTGTCGAGCCAGAAGAAGGCCTCGGCGGCGATCGAGGCGGGCCGCTTCAAGGACGAGATCGTCGCGGTGAAGGGCGTGCGGTTCAAGGGGACCGAGCGCGTGACGTTCGACTTCACGCGTGACGAGCTGCCGCGCCCGGACACGACGCTGGAGGGCCTCTCGGCGCTGAAGCCTGCGTTCGCGACGGTGGGTTCGGTGACGCCGGGCAACAGCTCGCCGCTCTCGGACGGCGCGGCGGCGGCGATCGTGACGACGAAGGCGAAGGCGGACGCGCTCGGCGTGAAGCCGCTCGGCTACCTGCGCATGTTCGTCACGGCCGGCGTGGACCCGTCGATCATGGGCATCGGCCCGGTGCCGGCGGTGAAGAAGCTGCTGGCGAAGACGGGGCTGTCGATCAAGGACATCGACCTCGTCGAGATGAACGAGGCGTTCGCGAGCCAATCGGTCTACTGCCAGCGCGAGCTCGGCATCCCGGACGAGAAGCTCAACGTGAACGGCGGCGCGATCGCGCTCGGCCACCCGCTCGGCTGCACGGGCGCGAAGCTCACGGCGACGGCGCTCTACGAGCTGCGCCGGCGCGGCGGGCGGTACGCCATCGTGACGATGTGCATCGGCGGCGGGATGGGCGCGGCAGGGTTGTTCGAGCGGGCTTGATCGCCACGTTCCTCCGTTGAAGAGGCCCCCGCGCGGGATGCGCGGGGGCCTTTTTTCTTGGGGGAGCCTGCTCGACGAGGCTTCGACACGGAGGGGGACCGTGGCGGAGGGACGTCGGCGTGGCTTTGGTACGGAGAGGGACCGTGGCGGAGGGACGTCGAGGGGCCTTGTCACGGAGGGGGACCGTGGCGAAGGGACGTCGGCGTGGCTTTGGTACGGAGAGGGACCGTGGCGAAGGGCCGGCGATGGGTGGTGCTCAGTCTCCGCCGTCGGAGGCGCGCGCGATGGTTTGAATGGCCTCGCTCAGGTCGGTCTCGAAGCGTTGGAAGGCTGGCAACTTTCGGAGCGCCTCGAAGCGCACCTCCTCGCCGAACAGCCGATGGGCCCTCTCGCTCCCGCGGCGGAAGTCTCCTGCCTGCAGGATGCGCCGCAGCGTCTGCTTCGGATCAGCTTCACGCTCGGGATCGGCTGGAAGGGAAGGGCTCGCCCCGCGACCGAGGAGCGTGTGGAACGCCTCCATGTCCGCGAGCATCCACGCCTCGAGCTCGCGCACAGGGACGCACGGCACGCTGACGAGGGATGGATGGTCCTGCTGGGCCAGGGCGGTCCCCGGTGTCACGCAGGTCTGCCGCGCTTCGTCCGGGTCTCCTGCGCCATCGGCATGGATGACGAGCAGCGTGAAGGCGCCCCAGTGCTCGGCGACGGCGGCGGCGATGCGATCGTCTCGCTTGGCGGGATACGGCCTGGGAGCGTCGATGCCGATGGTCTCCGCGACGTCGACTCTGCTCGGAAACAGCTTGTTCCCCAGCAGATCGAGCACGCGACGGATGAGTGGAGAAAGGAACTCGTAATCGCTCGGTCCCTCGGCATAGAGGGCAGCGCAGAGATAAATACGGCTTCGTGTCATTCGGCCGCCTCGGCGTCCGCGGTGTGGAGCAGCATGTCGACCTCGCGCAGCGATGCGACGAAGGCGCTGTCGCTCGGCTTCTTGGGCTTGCCCACGGGGCGAGCGCGGGTCTCGCGCTTTCCGTCGCGAACCACGACATCGACGACACGGAGCAGCTCAGGCTGGTCACGAAATGCCGCGACGACCACCGGCGAGTGCGTGGTGAGGAGGATCTGCGTCTTGTGGTCCGAAACCGCCGTGTCGCGGAGGATGGATAGCAGCTTGCGCAGTCGCCCGGGGTAGATCCCATTTTCGAGCTCCTCGATTCCCAGGACGGACGGGTGCGGCTCGACCGTGAGGACCGTGAGGAGCGCGAGGGCGCGCAGCGTTCCATCCGAGGCGAGGCGCGCCGGGAGGTGCTCTCCGCCGGAGAGCTTGAAGTCGAGGCGTAATGTGTCTCCTTCGGGAACGATCTCGAAACCCGCGAGACCCGGCACGAGGGCCGCGAGATCGGCGCGAATCGCTCCAAGGACCGGCGCTGGAAGATCGGCGAGGATGGCCGCGAGGTTGGAGGCGTCGGGCGCGAGGATGCCGGAGCTGATTCGCTCGCTCGGCTCGCGGAGGCGGGCTGCGTCGAGGTGGAGGAGGCGGAAGGAGGCAAGATGCGTCGCAATAGAATTGATGACCTCGTGCCATCCGCGCATTATATCCCGATGCAGAGCCCAAAGAGCTGTGTAGTTCCGCGGAACGTACACGGCGTCGGGGGCTGGCGTAACGAACGCAGCACGGTAGTGGCGGTCGTGCATTGCCATCGTCTGCAGGATGAATCCACTTGGCGCGACGTCCTCGCCATCGGGGCTCAAACGCAAAGTTTCGTGCGCGATAGCGAGCTCCTCAATGCTCGAATCGCGTGCCCGGCGCTCGATGGTGAGCTCGTATCGATACTGTGTCGGCAGCGGCGGCGCCCCTTCCGTGGATACCGCAATCGGCGTACCCAGCGAAATCTCGACCGCAAACCGCATTGCCCGGCTCGTCTCTCCCCCGAACCGGCTGAACTGGTCGAGCACCCGCCCGCGTCCCTTTTTGAACGCCTCCTCCACGGGCATCGAGGCGAGCCGCCCGAGCAACGCCATCGCCTCCAGCAGGTTCGACTTCCCCGCGCCGTTCGGGCCGACGAACACGGTGAGCGGCTCCAGATCCACCACGAAATCCCGCAGCGACTTGAACCCGTCGACCTCGAACCGCGTGATCATGCCGCGAGCGTACCACGTCCCTGTACGCCAGCCATCCGAGCCCATGCGCTTTCCGAGCGAGACGGAGCCATCCCATCGCTCGCCCCGGTCGCTTCATGGCTGACGCCCGCCCTCCCCCCCGGATACCCTCCCCGACGGAGGGCTCGTTCCATGGAGATCCGCAATCTCGTGTTCGAGGGTGGTGGGATGAAGGGGATCGCGTATGCCGGCGCGATCACGGAGCTCGAGCGGCGCGGTTTGCTCGGGGGCGTCACGCAGGTCGCCGGCGCCTCGGCGGGGGCCATCACGGCGGCGTTCCTCGCCGTCGGCGTCGACGCCGCCGAGCTCGAGAGGATCCTGCGCGAGACCGATTTCAGCCAATTCATGGACGGCAAGGGCTGGGTCTTTCGCGACGCCTCCCGCCTCTTCGACGCCTACGGCGTGAACCCGGGCAAGACCGCCGAGGAGTGGCTGCGTAGCACCATTGCGCATCTCACCGAGCGCCTCACCGGGCGCGCCCGGCCCGACCTCACCTTCGCCGAGCTCGCGGCCCTCGTCGAGGCGTACCCCGGCCGCGCGCGCCACCTCCACGTCGTCGCGACGAACCTCTCGCGGCGCATGACCGAGGTCTTCTCGGCCGCCTCGCGCCCCGACGTCCCCATTTACAAAGCCGTCCGCATGTCGATGAGCATTCCGCTGTTCTTCGAGGCGTACCCCTTCGAGGGCGACCTCTACGTCGACGGCGGCGTCTCGTGGAATTACCCGATCGACCTCTTCGATGGCGTCCGTAAAATGCCGGCGATCGGGGCCGAGGAGGGCGGGCCGGCCGAGAATGCGCCCACGCTCGGGTTTTGCCTCGGCACGAAGGCCGAAAACGACGCCGCCCGCGAGGATTGGCGGCTGCCGCGCATGGATGTCACCGACTTCCAGAGCTACACGAAGGCCCTGGTCTCGTTCATCCTCTCGTCGTCGACGCTGCTCCACCTCGACGCGGCCGCGCTCTCGCGGACGGTCTTCATCGACGACGCGAATGTCGCGACGACCGAGTTCACGTTGCCGAAGGAGATGCAGGACAAGCTCATCACCAACGGCGCGGCGGCGACGCGTGCGTATTTAGAGCGCGTATAGGCGCGCTCTACTCGCCCTCGTCCGTCGCCGCCACCGACCTCTCCGCCGCTTCGCTCGGCGCGCTCTTCCAGAATCGCGGCACCTGCGCGAAAAGCCCCGGCTTGGCCCACGCCAGCGCGCCCGTCCCTGCCAGCACCACCAGAAGCAAGACGAGCGGCACGAGCAGCCGCGCCCCCGTCTTGCGCTGAACCGGCACCAGCGGCGCGGGCGTGAGCTCCGCGGGGTCGCGCTTCGCCTGCGGCAGCCATGCGGGGCTCTTGCCTTCGGCGCGCGGGGGGATGCGGATCGCCGGGAGCACCGACGGCGCGTAAGGCGTCGGCTCGAGCCCCGCGAGCTCCTTCAAGCTCGACGCCGTCGCTCGGAACAGCGCCTCCTCGCCGCCCTCCGGCTGCGCGAACCGATGCAGCAGCTCGTCCACGCGGTCCGGCCCCGTCGGCGCGGGCGGCGCGACCACGGCGGCCTCCGCCGGGGCCTCCACGTTCGCCGCCTCGGCGACCACGGGCGCCACCGACGCCGGCGGCATTAAAATCGACGGCGCGACCGAATGCGGCGGCTCCGTCGCGGGGGGCTCGAGCGCCTCCACCATGCCCGAGAATCCCGACGGCGACAGCGCCTCGACGCCTTTCGTCACGGCGGGTGAGGGCAAGGGCGTGAGCACCTCGAATTCGAAGCTCAGGAGCTCCTCGGCCGAAGGCGGCACCTCCGAGGGCACGGCGGCCACGGCGGGCGCCGCCTCCGCGGGCAGCGGCGTGCGCGGCCGCATGCCGAGCCCGACGGGCCAGGGCAACGTCTTCTCGTGGCTCGGTCGCAGCACGTCGTCGTGCGCGCGCACCTCCGCCGCCGCGGGTGACGCGGAGGGGGGGGTTTTCGGCTCGACGGCCGCTTCCCGCGCCGAGAGCAGCGTCGACTCGGTCGGCGCCGGCATCACCGGCGACGGCGCCGGCGCGGCGGCGGGCTCCGAGGCGGGCAAGACCGCGGCTGCGGGGCTCGATCGTTCACTCTCGGGAGGCGCCTCCAGCAAGGCGAGGTCCACGCTGCAGAGGGGCGTGGCCTCGAGGGACACCGGGTCCTCGAGCGTCGGCGTCGCCTCCCGCAGCGGGCCCGAGGGCGGCGCGGTGAAGAGCCATGCGGAGTCGAGAGAAGGAATGCCCCGGATCGAAATGCGCTCCACGGAAGCGGGATCGGGAACGGTCGCGGGAGCGGAAACGGGAGCGGAGACGGGAACGGGGTCGCGAACGGTCGCGGGAGCGGAAACGGGAGCCGCAGCGGCAGCGGGAGCGGCAGCGGCAGCGGGAGCCGCCGCCGGAGCCGCCACCGGGGCCACCACCACCGGCGCCTGCACCGGAGCCGGCTCCACCACGAACCCTGCCTCCACGGCGCGTGCCGTCTCCCTCGCCAGCCTCGCCAGCGTCCTCTTCGCGGCGCCTCGGTTCAGCGGCACCAGCGCGGCCTCGATCTCTGCCGCCACCTGGGCCGGCCCTCGCTCGGCGCCTGGAGAGCGCGGCCTCGCCACGGCGTGCAGGCGCGGCGCTCCGCTGGCCGTCACCGACAACAACCTCGCGAGCAGCTCCCGCAGCCCGCGCGCGGCCTCGGCGCCCGACAGCACCTCGCCTTGTCGGTCCACGCCCACCACGCCCTCGGCCGACAGCGTCACGGCGCGCGGGTCCACCCGGATGGGCAGGTTCCCGATCGCGGCGCAGAGCGACAGCACGAGGTAGCCCGCGCTCTCCGGCACCATGGCCGCCGCGCGCGCGCCAGCGGCGCCGAGGACCTCCGACAGCGTCACGTTCGCCCGATTCACGACCCACCTCTCCTCGGATCCGCCATCCGCACCGGCACCCCACGCCCTGCCAGGTACGCCTTCGCCTCTGCCACCGTGTGCGTCCCGTCGTGGAAGATCGACGCGCACAGCGCCGCGTCCGCCCCTCCTACGACGAGCCCCTCGTACACGTGCTCGAGCGTCCCCACGCCGCCCGACGCGATCACCGGCACGCTCACCGCGTCCGCCACGGCCCGCGTCAGCCCGAGGTCGTAGCCTGCCTTCGTCCCGTCCCGGTCCATGCTCGTCAGCAGGAGCTCTCCCGCGCCGAGCGACGTGATCCGCTTCGCCCATTCGACCACGTCGAGCCCCGTCTCCCGCCGCCCGCCGTGGGTCACCACGGTCCAGCGTGCCGGCTCTTCGGCGCCGACCCGCCTCGCGTCGATCGCCACCACGATCGCCTGCGCGCCCCACCGCGCCGCCGCGCGCTCCACGAGCGCGGGCTCCCGCACGGCGGCCGTGTTGATCGCGATCTTGTCGGCGCCCGCGTCGAGCAACGCCTCGATGTCGCGCTCGCTCCCCACGCCGCCGCCCACGGTGAGCGGCACGAAGAGCTGGTCCGCCGCCGCCCGCACCATGTCGAGCAGCGTCCCGCGTTTCTCGTGGGAGGCCGTGATGTCGAGGAAGGTGATCTCGTCGGCCCCCGCCTCGTCGTAACGCCGGGCGGCCTCCACGGGGTCGCCCGCGTCCCGCAGCCCGACGAACTGGACGCCCTTGACGACGCGTCCGTCCTTCACGTCCAGGCAGGGGATGATGCGCTTGGCCAGCACACAGCGCGCTTAGCGCCGAGCGCCTCGATGGGCCAACTTCCCTCAGCCGTCCGCGGGCAAGGTGTCGTCGTCCCTGGCGTCCGTGACCGCCTTGTCTCCCGCATATCGGCGTTCTGCGCGCTCCGACGCGCGCAGCACCGGCCTCCGGATCGCCTCGATGTACTCCACCGGCGCGTCCGACAGCTCCAGGTTCGAGAGCACCTGCGACACCACGCGCAGCCACTGGCTACGCGCGGCCTGGGGCGACAGCGCGCCCTCGGGCTTCGCCGCCTCCTTTGCCAGGAGCTCCGCGCGCTTGTTCTCCAGCTCGGCGAGGCGCGCGCCGGTCGCGACCCAGGCGTCCACCACGTCCTTCAGCGTGTGCGGCGGCGCGCCGGACGGGATCTCCGCGAGGAACTCGCTCATCCAGGGCTCCTCCTCCCGCACGAGCCGCGCGACGCGGGCCGTGTTGCCCGACTCGGCCAGGAGCGGCGCGTTCACGATCGCGAGCCCCGTCGGCAAGAGCTTGCGCGAGATGTCGCGCGCCTTGGCGGCCCGCCCGAAGTCGGGCGGGTGCCCCGCCAGGTAGAGCTCGGCCCGCGCGTCGAGCGAGTGCGAGATCGCCCGGGCCAGGTGGTCGTGCCGCGCGTCCACGAGCGTCTCCTCCTCCAGGATCGCCGAGAGCGCCGTCGACGACTGCTTCGCCTGCGGCAGCGTGCTCACCGCCTCGTGCGCCTTGACCACCCTGCCGTGCAGCGCCGCGATCTCCGGGATCGCAAGGAAGATATCCTTGCGCTTCGTCGGATCGATCCAGGGAGCGATGACCGCGACCATCTCGTCGATGTTGAGGTGCTCGAGCAACGGAAACCTCCCAAGGAAAGGACGGTCCAAGATGTCGCCCCTCACTGGGGCGGCTGTCAACCTTGGAGCGCCCTCGCGGAACGCGACCCGGCCCTCGCGGAACACGAGTCGGCCCTCGCGGAATACGAGTCGGCCCTCGCGGAATGCGACCCGGCCCTTGCGGAATGCGACCCGGCCCTCGCGGAACGAGACTCGGCCCTCGCGGAATGAGACCCGGCCCTCGCGGAATGAGACCCGGCCCTCGCGGAACGCGACCCGGCCCTCGCGGAACGCGACCCGGCCCTCGCGGAACACGACTCGGCCCTCGCGGAACACGAGCCGTTCCCGTCGGGATGCGCCCTGGGGCTTCCCCTGGCGACTGGCAGCGGTAGTATCCGCGCGATGCACTGCCCCGAGTGCGGGACCAAGGCCAGTCCCGGCGCCGTCACCTGCGTGACGTGTGGCTTCGCGCTGGCTTCGCTCGACCCTGCACACAAAGCCGGCGTCGGGCGCACGATGATGGGCGTCGCGCTCTCCGATCTCGCCAAGGGCCCAAACGCGGGCGTCGCGGTCGATCCGGACGCGCCCACGCAGGTCATGCCCGGCAAGGGTGCGCAGAAGCCGCTCGCCGTCCCGCCGCCCGAGAACCGCACCCTCGTCGGCATGCCCGCCCCGAAGGCAGCGGCGCCCGCCGTCAAGCCGCCGTCGCCTGCCGAGGGCACGTTGCTCGGCGTGGCGCGGCCCGGGATCGCGCCGCTCCACGCGAGGGAGCCGGGCGCCGCGTCGGACGGCCGAGGCCGCGAGCGCGAGATGCCGCACGAGCTCGGCGCGACGATGGTGCCCGAGGTGATGCAGCGCTACCGGGGCGACAACCCGCGCCCGAGCTCACGCGACAAGCTCGCCCGCAAGCGCGTGGTGCTGCCGCCCGTGCTGCCGCGCGGCGCCGAGGTCGTGCACGAGCGCGCGCGCAAGGACCGGAAGCGCGCGCTGCCGGTGATCGTCACGGCCGGGCTGCTCGTCGTCTTCGCCATCGGCTTCACGTTGTTCTACACGAGCCCACCCCCGCTGACGGCGCGCCCGCGCGCGACGCCCGAGGGGCGCGAGGCCGTGGAGATCGAGTGCCCGAGCTGCCCCGACGGCACGAAGGTGCAGATCGGCGCGGTGAGCGCGGAGGTCGAGAAGCACACGGCGCTCGTGGCCTTGCCCGCGCCGCTCGCGCTCGGCGAAAACAGGCTCAAGGTCTCGATCGACAGGCCCGGCGGCGGGCGCGACGAGGCCGTGGGCGTGACGGTGCACGTGAATTATCGGCTACGGCCCGATCTCACGGGGCTCGCCAACGAGAAACCCTCCGTGCACGTGGCGGTGGAGGCCGTGGGCGGGACGGAGGTCACGATCGACGGCAAACCCGCGGCCGTGAAGGACGGCCCCGCGGTGCACGTGATCGACGTGGCCACCGACTGCACGGGCCCCGCGGACGAACCGGCCACGCTGAAGCGGCGCGTGCCGTACGTGGTGAAGACCGAGGGCGGGATACGCGAGGACGGCGCGGTCGAGGTCGCGGTGGGCATCGTGCCGCTGCACATCGACGCGCCCGGTCCGCGCGTGATCGTCGAGGGCGAGACGTTCGTGCTCGCCGGTCGCACGATGAAGGGCGCCGAGGTGCTCGCGGCGGGCAAGCCCATCCAGGTGTCGGCGGACGGCTCGTTCGCGCAGCGGATGAGCGTGTCGTCGGTGGGCGCGACGAACATCGAGGTGCGCGCGAAGGCGCCGGGGATGGCGCCGAGGATCGTGCCGATCGCGGTGCGGCGCGTGGAGAAGCTCGCCGCGGCGGCGCAGGAGTTCATGAAGGAGAGCCCGCTCGGCTACGCGGCGTTTGCGCCCCTCGGGGCGGAGGGCGCGGGCAAACCCGCGGTGGTGTCGGGCCAGATCGTCGAGGCGCGCACGCAGAACCACCAGGCGATCTTCCTGCTCGACGTGCCGGCGAGGGAGGGTTGTCCACGAGGGCAGGGGCCCTGCCGGGTGCGGCTCGTGCACGGCTTCCCGAACCCGGCGAAGCTGGGCGAGGTGATCACCGCGTACGGGCAGCTCGGCAAGCCGCGGAGCGCGCCGGAGAACGCCGCGGTGCCGGAGATCCTGGTGGCGTTCACGATGCCCGGAGAGCGAAGGTAGATCGCATGAAGACATCGACGCGCCTCGTGACGACGCTCGCCGTGTTCGTCGGGCTCGTGGGGGCCTCCGCGGAGGAGAGAGCCAGGGCGGAGGGCATCGACACGACGAGGCCCCACACGGTCGTCGTGGGCGCGCCACGCGGGCACGCGCCGAGCGAACGCGTGGACGCGCGGCGCACGGGGCAAAGCAAGTCGCGGCTGCCGTCGCCGCCGGTCGACAAGTGGCGAAGGCACCTCGGCGGCACGATCGAGGTGCCGCCGGTCGTGGACGAGACGGGGCGGATCTACGTGGCGCTCACGGTGCCCGAGGTCGTCGCGCTGGGGCCGGACGGGAAAGAGGTCTTCCGGACGCGGCTCGGAGGCGCGCCGGCGATCGCGCCGCCCGTGCTGACGAGCGACGGGACGCTCGTGCTCGTGACGAGCACGGGGGCGGCCGTGGGGCTCGGTCGGGACGGGCGGGTGCGGTTCGTGACGCCGCTCGGGCAACGAGGGCGGGACCTCGACGCGGCGCCGCTCGCGCGCTCGGACGGGAGCGTGGTGATCGGAGGTCGAGCGCTCGTGGAGCTCGGCCCGAACGGAGCGGTGCGGGCGCGGGCGATCCTGCCGGAGCGCGCGGTGGGGGCGCTGATCGAGGGTCCCGAGGGGACGGTGGCGACGAGCGAGTCGGGCGCGGTGTACGTGTTCCGGCCGCCGAACCCGCCGCGGAAGGTGGGCTCGTTCGGAGGGCAGCTCCGGCGCGGAGCGGCGCTCGAGGGCAAGCGGACCCTGCTCGCGGTGGTGGGCGGCCGGAGCCTCGTGGGGCTCGACCTCAAGACCGGCTTGACGCACGTGCGCGCCGGGGACGTGGGGCTCGGGACGTACGACGAGCCGGTGACGATCCACCCGCGTGGCTTCGCGATGATGACGACGTCGACGGGGCTCTTGCTCGGGGTGGACGCCGCGGGCAACGAGCGGTTGCGGATGGTGGTGGACAAGGGACCGCAGCCGCCGGATCCGGCGGTACCGGGAGCGGTGGGGATGGGGTCCTCGGCGGGCGCGGCGTTCTTCAACCCGCCGGCCGATACGAGGCCGAGCCCGGCGCTGGTCGTGGACGCGGAGGGGAAGGTGGCGTTCGCGCGGCAAGGGGGGCGGGTCGGGGTGGCGAAGCCGGACGGGAACGTGGCCCTGGCGAGCGAGAGGCTCTGCACGGCGCCGGTGGCGCTGCAGCCGGCAGGGGACGACAAGATGGTGGTGGCCTGCCGGGACGGGACGATCTGGATGCTCGGGATCTGAGCCCGGCTCGCCGTCGAGGACGGCTACGGGCCCACGAGGAAGGGCGCCTTGCCGTCGGTGACGATGACCTTCGTGTTGGGGGAGTCGGCGAGGTGCTTGAACGCCTCGATCGAGCGTAGCTTGATGATCTCGGGCGTCAGGCCGTCGGCGAGGATCTTCTGCGCCTCCTTCACGCCTTCCGCCTCGATGCGCTTGCGGTCGGCCTCGAGCTTCTCGCGCTCGATGAGGAAGCGCATCCGCTCGGCCTCCTGCTCGGCCTGGAGCTTCTGCTCGATCGCCTGGGCCAGCCCCGCGGGCAGCGCGATGCTCTTCATGAGCACCGCCTCGATCACGAACCCGCGCTTGCCGAGCAGCTCCGACATCTTCGTGGCGATCTCCTTCTCGATGGTGGAGCGCTCGGCGCTGTACATGTCCTTGGCGAAGAAGCGCGCGCTCACGTCCGCCGCCGAGGAGCGGAACACCGAGGCGATGATCGACTCCTCGTAGTCCTCGCCGATCTTGCCGAGCACGTCCGCCGCGCGCTCGGGCAGGATCCGGTAGAGGATGGCCATGCGTGTATTGATGTTGAGCCCCTCCTTGGAGGGGAGGACGAAGTCCACCGTCACCGTCGTCGTGCGCACGGGGACCCGCACGATATCCGTCGAGACCGTCTCGTAGAACACGAGGCCCGGCCCGACGGGTGTTGGATCGAGCCTTCCCCAGACGCGGCGAACCCCCACCTCGCCCTGGGTGACGACCGTGCACGCCGACGTCTGGAGGAGAAAGAGAGCGAGACAGAGCTTGCGCACGACAGAGCCTCCTCGAAAGCGAGCCCGGGCCCCGTGCGGGCAGGGCAGGTCAAAGGGAATCCTCAACCCGTCATGTCGATCGTTTGGAGTCAACAGGATTCATGGCCGGCACGCCCGGTGCGCCGCGCGGCCCCTTCAGGCGAGCGGGATGCGGCAGACGAAACGCGCGCCGCCGCCCGCGGCGGGCTCGAGCGAGAGGGCGCCGCCATGGCGCCGCGCGATGTCGCCCGATATCGAGAGGCCGAGGCCCGTGCCCTGGCCGCGCGGCTTCGTGGTGAAGAAGGGCTCGAAGACGCGGGGCGCGAGGTCGTCGGGGACGCCGGGGCCATTGTCGCTGACGGCGACGAGCGCGGCGCCGCCGTCGCGCCGGGCCTCGATGAGGATACGAGGGGCGGGTTTGTCGGGGCGGGTGTCGCTCTCGAGGGCCTGGATGGCGTTGACCAGGAGGTTCATGCAGACCTGGCTCATCTCGCCCGAGCGGCAGAGGACCTCGGGGACGTCGCCATAACGTTTCTCGACCTCGATGCCGGCGTCCCGCAGGCGGCGGCCGAGCAGGACGAGGGTCTCCTCGATGCCGGCCACGAGGTCCGTGGGCACGGCCTCGCCGGAGGAGCGCGAAAAACTCTTGAGATTGCCGACGATCCGGACGGCGCGATCACTCGCGCGGCGGAGCAGGTGCGAGATGCCGACGAGGTCTTCGAGCGCGGCGTCGACGTCGAGGTCCCGCATGGTCTGCTCGAGCTCTCGCTGGCGCGCCGGGGAGAGCTCGGGCATGGCCGCGCGGAAGGCGGCGAGGGTCTGGCCGAGCTCGGCGGAGAGGCGCTCGAGCGGGGCGGCCGCGCCCGCGATGGCCGTGAGGGGGTTGTAGATCTCGTGCGCCACGCCGGCGAAGAGCTCGCCGATCGAGGCGAGGCGCTCGCCCTGGACGAGGGCGGCCTGCGCGCGCCGGAGCTCGTCGAGGGTGCGCGTGAGCTCGGCCGTACGCGCGGCGACGTTTTCTTCGAGGCCGGCGCGCTCGCGTTCGAGCTCGGCGATGGTGCCTGCGAGGCGGACGCGCATGCGCTCGATGCTCTCGCCGAGCCCGACGACCTCGACGGGGCCGGTGACGGGCGGCGCAGCGGCGTCGAGGGCGCCGCCGGCGACGAGATCGGCCGCGCCGGCGAGGACGGAGAGGGGCCGGCTGAGTTCACGCGCGGCGCGGGCCACGACGCCGAGGGCGGCGAACATCATGGTGGCGAACGCGGCGACGAGGGCGGCGATGGCGTCGACGTCCTGGCGGAGGTCGCTGCCGACGGAGAGGGCGCGGTAGAGGCCAATGGAGGAGAAGAGCGAGAGGGTGGTGGTGAAGAGCAAAGGGAGGCCAAAATCGCGGAGCATGCGGCGGCGCAGGGTGATCCGCTCGGCGAGCTGGGTGGCGCCGGAGCCGGTCCAGGCGCGCAGGCGCTCGAGCACGGGCGCGACGGTGTCGTTGTCCCAGGCGCGTTGATAAAAGGAGACGCCGAACGCGAAGAGAAGGCCGAGGCAAATCTGCATGAAGGCGTCGGCGAGGGACCAGGCGGCGCGGCCGGGCCGGGCATACAGGACGCCAATCGTGATGAAGGCCGACCAGACGGCGAAATTGAGGTAGGAGAGGGTGCTCGGCAGCGCCTCGGCCTGGGTGATGGCGCGCTCGTGGACGGCCCGAGCGCCGGTGGGGCCTGCGGCGAGGGCGCGGGCGACGTGGCGCGTGGCCGGGCGGATGGCGAGGGTGAAGCCGATGGTGCCGACGAGGGCGAGGGCGGGGACGAGCTCGAGCCAGGCCTTGAAGAGGACGGGGCTCTGCGTGCGGAGGAAGGCGACGCAGAAGAGCATGAGGGTATGGCCCCCGAAGATGCCGGCGACCATGGCGGACTCGGCGAGTTTGTCGCGGAGGTCGCCGATGTGGATGGGGGTGGCGGAGAGGGCCTCGCCGGGGGTCAGGCGGCGGTAGAGATAGCGGCGGATGCCGCCGGCCATGAGGCCAAAGCCGGCGGCGGCGAAGAGGACGCGGGAGCCGATGTGCGGGACGAGGGGGCTGACCGCGAGGGGCCAGGAGAGGGTGCGGACGAGGGCGGCGACGAAGAGGCCACGAGGCCCGCGGCGAACGAGGGCAGGGCCGGCGAGGGCAGAGAGGGAGAGGGAGACGACGCCGATGGTGAGGGCGAGGGGCAGGGCGGCGGAGAGGGCGTCGGGGACGACGGTCCAGATGAAGAGGACCGAGGAGAAGGCTTCCCAGGCGGCGGCGAGCAGCTCGGCCTGGAGGTGGCTCGGGGCCTTCGGCGTGTGCAGGGAGGACGGCGGGAGGGAGGACGGGGGAGCCATGGGGCGCAGCCCGATGGTACGAGTTTTTCGGCGCGGCGGAGTTGCGCTCGCAGGCGAATCCAGGGCATAGCTCTTTCAACGATGGGGGCTACGCTCGGACGAGCCGAGCTACGCCCCCAAACCCCCCAGCAGGATGCGCGGCTACCTTCTCGCCCCTGTCGTGCTCGCGCTCGGATGTGGTCCGGCGGAGCCCGCGCTCGCGCCCGCGCCGCCGCCGAAGGCGCCCCCGGTCGTCGCGGCGTCCGCTGCTGCTGCGCCCGCGCCCGCTGCTGCGTCCGTTGCTGCTGTCGCTCCCGCTGCCGCTCCCGATCCCATTGCGGAGCCCGCGCCGCCTCCCGGCCCGCGGCTTCATGCCGTCGAGGGCATTCCCTGGATCTACCCCACGCCCGAGAAGAAGGGCGAGCGATACCTCGGATACATCCGGGTCGGCGAGTCGGTCGCTTTGCGCAGCCCCGAGCCCGTCCGCGGCGCCGGCTGCGCGCGGGGGTTCTGGGCGATCGAGCCGCGCGGGTACGTCTGCAACGACACGCTCGTCGCGCGCGAGAACCCGCAAGACGCCCGGCCCGCGTTCGACGCGACGTTGCCCGTCCCCGGGCCATTCCCCTACAAATACGCCATCTCGAATGGCGCGCCCATGTACAACCGCGTGCCGACCCCGGGCGAGCAGGCGCGCGTCGAGCGGTTCCTCGGCCCCGCCGGCAAGTTCGAGCCGCTGTCGAAGTTCCTCGCCGCCCACGAGGACCTCGCCGTCCCCGAGCCCATCACGCCCACCGATCCATTACCCGCTTTCCTCGAAGGCGGCAAAATGGTGCGTCCCGGTCGGTTCGATCTCGTGCGGCAAAACATCCCGCGTGGATCCATGCTCTCGTACACGAAGGCGTTCGCCGCCGAGGGGCGCACGTGGCTGCTCTCGGTGGACCTCACGGTCGTGCCCGCCGATCGGGTGCGCCCGTTCCGCCCGAGCGCGTTCCAGGGCGTCCGCCTCGGCGAGGACGTCACGTTGCCCCTCGCCTGGTTCCGCAAGGCGCCGCGCGCGAAATGGCGCCGGCTCGAGAGCGGCGCGATGGAGCGCACCGGGACGTTTTTCCCGGCGCGCTCGCGGGCCATGTTGACGGGCAGCGCCGCCGAGGTCGCGGGGACCAGGTTCCTCGAGACGAAGGACCACGAGGGCGGGCAGGTGGTCTGGGTGGAGGAATCCGGCGCGACCGTCGTCGAGCCGCGGCAGAAGCGGCCGTTCGGCGTGCGGGAAGGGATGAAGTGGGTCCACGTGCGGATCACGCAGGGCACGCTCGTCGCATACGAGGACATGAAGCCCGTGTATACGACGCTGATCTCGCCGGGATCCGGCGGCGTGCCGGTGAAGGGCATCGACAACGTGAAGGCGAGCACGACGCCGACCGGGACGTATTACGTGACGTTCAAGGACAAGGCCGCGACGATGTCGCCCGAAAAAGGCGAGGACCGCTCGTTCTGGATCGCGGACGTCCCCCACACGCAGTATTTCCACCCGCCCTTCGCGCTGCACGCGGCCTACTGGCACGAGCGCTTCGGCGAGCCGACGAGCGCCGGCTGCGTGAACCTCTCGCCGATCGACGCCGAGGCCCTGTTCCATTGGAGTGATCCGCCCGTGCCTCCCGGCTGGCAGGGCGCCGCGGGCGCGGGCGCGCCGGAGAATGGGCCGACGACGGCGGTGGTGGTTTCGCGGTAGAATCGTCGCCGCGCGCCTTGCGTGCGCTTGCTCCGATGGCCATCGTGGAGCCCCATGCGAACCGAGATCCGACGCAGCACCTGGGTCAAGCCCCTCCTCTCCGTGTTCGGCGGGACGGCCGAGCGCTCGTACGTCGACATCGAAGGCGACGAGATCCACATCCGCTTCGGCTGGCTCTTCGACGAGCGGATCCCGCTCTCGCGGGTCACCTCGGTCGAGCGCGCGCGCTGGCCGCTGCTCGGCGGCCTCGGCTGGCGGACCAATTTCGTGGATACCGTCGCGGTGGTCGGGTCGTACGACGACGTCGTGAAGATCCGGCTCTCGCCGTCCCTGCCCCTGCGGGTGCTGCTCCGGGTCCCGGCCGAGACGGTGTACGTCTCGGTCCAGGATCCGGACGCGTTCGTGGCCGAGGTCCGGCGCAAGATCGCCTCGCGGGCGTCCTGATCAACGGCCGCGCGGCACGTCCTCGAACGGGACACACCGAAACATCTCGACGGCGACGGTCCCCTCGCCCGGCCTCCGTTCGATCGCCGTCGCCACGCGGTGCCGGCCGCCGAGCGAGGCGAGCGAAAATTGCCAGCGCGCGGGGTCGTCCCGGAGCTCGGGCTCGAAGGAGATTCGAATCGGGCCGTCCTCGTCGAGGTGATACGAGAAATGATCGAGCGGGATGGCGAGGCCCATGCCGCGGGCCTTGATGTAGGCCTCCTTCAGCGTCCAGTAATCGAAGAATCGATCCCGCTGCCGATGCGCGGGCCTCCGGCGAAGCGAGGCGGACTCGAAGGGGGAGAAGAAGCGGTCGGCGATGCTCACGGTCTCGCCGCGCCGATGCGTGTCCTCGACGTCGAGGCCGACCTCGCGGTCCTTCGCGACGAGGCACGCGACGAGGCCGCGCGTGTTCGAGAGGTTGAAGCGCAGCCTCGGCGCGCCCGCGGGGCCTGCGATCTCCGGGCGGCCGTGGCCGTTTCGCACGAAGACCCACTCGCGCGGGAGGACGGGCGCGTAGGCGCTGAGCACGCTGCGGACGAGCGCGCGCGTGACGAGATATTCGCGCCGGCCCTCGGCGAACCGAAAACGCGCCTGCTGCGTGGCCTCCTCGGGCGACATGACGGAATGGTAGGCCGCGAGCAGGTACCAGTCGTCGATCGCGTCGGGATCGACGTACCAGAGGTGCGCGGCGCCCGGCGGCAGGGAGAGCAGGCTCAAGGTACAGCCTCCGGCGCCGGGAGGATCTGCTTCACGTAGGCGTCGATTGGGCGGCCGTCCCGCCGCTCGCGTGGATAACCGAACGAGACCTCCTCGAAGCGGACGCCGTCGACGTGCACCGTCCTCCGGACGTGCAAATGCCCTTGCACGACCACGCGCGCGTCGAAGCGGAGGTGCCAATCCGTGGTTTTGCGCGTCCCGCACCAGGGGGAAAAACGCGGCACGCGCGGCAGGAAGACGAGGTCCTGGCGCAGCGGGAAATGATTGATGAGCACCTTCGGCAGGCCGGGCGCGGCTTCACGGAGGCGCGCCTCGGTCTCGGCGACCCGCGCGTGGCACCACGCCTCTCGGCTCGGGAAGGGCGCGGGATCGAGCAGGAACTCGTCCGCCGCGGCGATGCCGTGCTCGGCGGCCCAGGCGACGGCCTCGTGCGCGGGCACGTCGTCGGGCCGGAACGTGTAATCGTAGAGCAGGAACATGGGCACGACGAGGTGAGGCCCTCCCTCGCCCTCCCAGACCGGATAAGGATCCTCGGGCGTGAGCACGCCGCGCTCGCGGCAGAGCTCCACGTACCGCGCATATCGAGCGGCGCCGCGCGGCTCGCCGGGCGGCGCGTGGGGATCGACGTAGAGCTCGTGGTTGCCCGGCACCCACACGAGCCTCCGGAACCGCGGCGCCAGCGTGTCCAGCACGAATGTCACGTGCTCGAACGTCTCGCCGAGATCCCCGCCGAGGACGAGCCAATCGTCGGGCCTCGCGCCGAGGGACGCGACGGCCGATCGATTGTCGGGAAAACCCACGTGGAGATCGCTGATGGCGAGGAGCTTCATGCGCGTTCGTGGTCGAGGGCGAGCACTCTACACGCGCCCGCGCCGCGCGTCCGCACGAAAAATCCGCTCGCCCCCGGCGTGGACCGGGCGCACATTGCATGGACGATGGGCCGCTCGATCCACCACGTACAGCCCCTCTCTGTTGTCCTCGCCGTCGCTGCCCTCGCCGGTTGTGGCGACGATCCCCGCCCCGTCGTGACGTTGCCCCCGCCGGGGACGCGCGAGGAGCTCGCGGACGAAGCCGCGCTCGCGGCGCTCGCGGATTTCCGGGCGCTCCCCGTCTTCGGCGAGGGCCGATATCTCCAGACGGGGAGCCAGGATCGCCTGAGCGGCGCGCCGGCGCCCGTCGATTTCGTGGCGCGCGGAAATCGCGACATGAACCATTTCGTCTGCCCTGGGCAGGAGGCCTCGGTCAGCGACAACCAGCTCATTCGGCCGATCTACGACGAGCCCATGTGCCCCGAGGCGTACGTGAAGGGCGTGGTGCTCGCGCGGTTCTCCGGATCGGGTCACCTCGCGCGGCTCTGGTTGACGGCGAGCTCGCTCCGCGACGGGCTCGTGGCCAACGACGAGGTGCTCCGGATCTGGGTCGACGACGCGCCGAGCCCCGTCGTCGAGGAGCCGCTCGCGGCGGTGATCGACGGATCGGCGGGCGAGATGTTCGCGCCGCCCTTCGGGGACGGGCCGGGCAACCACCTCGCGTGGTATTATCCGGTGGTCTTCGCCAAGAAAATCGTGATCGCCCTCGATGGGCTGGGGCCGCTGGAATATTATTACCACCAGGCCAGCGCCGTGCTCTCGCCGGAGCCCGCGCCGCGGAAGGCCGCTCCGGCGCGACTCCCCGCGCGTGACCAGGCGATCGCGGCGCTCTCGTCCGCGGCGGAGGGCGTGATCCCGGGCGAGCCGCTCGTCCAGCCGGCGCCCGTGAATGTCATGCCTGGACAAACTGTCACGCTCGCCGACCTTTCGGGGCCCGCCACGATTCACGCATTCTCCGTCGAGCTCCCCGAGGCGCAGCTCGCCGCGCTCCGCGACGTCACGCTCTCCGTCACCTGGGACGACGACGTTGCGCCCGCCATCCTGCTGCCTTTCTCGGATCTCTTCGCGGCGACGCTCGATCCGCCGGAGAACACGAGCCTCGCCCTCGCCGGGGCGCGGGAGGGGGGGCACGTGCGCCTTTTGTTGCGGCTCCCGATGCCGTTCACGAAGAAGGTGGTCTTTTCGGCGACGAGCGCGGCGGCCTCGCCGGTCGATTTCACGCTCTCGATCCGCGGCGAGGAGGCCCTCCCGAGCGAGCCGTTCGGCCGCCTCCACGCCGTCCGCAGCGAGACCGTGGCGCCCGCCCCGGGCCCCGAGCATCCGCTCGCGAGCGTCACGGGCCGCGGCCGCTGGGCCGGGACGTGCCTCATGCTGGAGGGCCACGGGATCGGCGACGGCAGCCTCTTCGACGAGCCGCTCAATTTCCTCGAAGGCGACGAGCGGGCCGTGCTCGACGGCGTGACCTCCGTCGTCGGGACGGGCACCGAGGATTACCTGAACGGCGCCTTCTACTTCGAATCCGGCCCACACGCCTCGCCGTTCGCGCAATGGTGGGCCGCCGTGGTCGCGCCGCCCTCGGCCCGCGCGAGCGCGTGCCGGTGGCACCTGCTCACGGATCGTATCGATTTCCAGGAGAGCGCGGAGATCACGCTGGAGATCGGGCCGGGCCTGCCCGAGACGCTCGATCGCTATCGGAGCGTGACGTTCCTCTATCGCTGAGCCGGCCGGATCAGGGGCGCACGAACAGGGGATCCTCGAGGGCCTCGGACGTGCAATCGCGGGGCGCGGTGAACGGGTTGCAGCGCGCGGGCGTGCCGTCCTCGATGTGCAGGTGATAGGTGGATCCCTCCACCGGCGCGGGATAATCGGTCGTGATGAAATGGGCGGGGCCGGCGAGCGCGGCGTCGCGCAGGGTCGTATCGCCGGCGAGCGCCGCTGCGAGGTCGATCTCGGCGCGCGTGCGGACCAGCATGTTCGCCGCCGCGGCCTCCTCGATGAGCGCGCGTGTCACCGTGGGATCGTCGTATTGCGTCCAGGCCGCGTGTGGATCGGTGGGGACGGTCCGGGTGAAGGCGAGCCGGCCTTCGAGGCTCGTCCCGTCGCGCGAGTAGGCCCTCTCGAACCCGTCGTTCAGGTTGTACAACATGAAGATCACGCGACCTCGCAGCGCGCCGAGCGTGGGCCACCCCTCGGCCCTCACGGCCTCGCCGAGCGTCGTGTAGCCGCCTCGCACCTCGTCGGGCGTGACGACGCGCGCGGCCGGAAAGACGCCCAGGATCGCCTCGTGGAGCTCGCCGAGGTAGGCCTCGACGGCGCCGGGCCCGGGCGCGAGGTCCTTGAGATCGAGCATGATCGAGATCGGCAGGTGCGCGGGACGCGCGTCCGACCAGCGCTTGATCACGCCGAGGCACGCGCCGAGCGTCGGGCACGTGCTCCCCTCGTCGAGGAGGGGGACGTGCGCGACCTCGAATTCGCCCGTGCCCTCGTCGTGGCGCACATCGAGCTCGAATTTCCGGACACCCTGCTTCGAGAGCTGCACGTCGAGCGGCGCGTGATCGACGGCGTACGCGGGCCCCGAGAGATCGGGGTTCGCCAGGTGGAAGCTGTTGTGGGTGGCCTTCGTCTGCACGTGGTGGAGGCGCAGGACGTCGTCGAGCGGATACGAAAACGAGGGTCTTACCTCGAGGCTGCCCGCGGAGGTCTCGTCGCCGCACCCGGCCAGCGAGGCCAGCGCGAGGATCCAAACGCAGGACGAAAGGCGAGAATGCATGATTCGAGCATGAAAACGCGTCTTTCGGGGTCGGTCAAGGCCGGGAGAATCGGACGTCGTGGGGGGATCACCCGAGCACGGCGGAGACATGCCGTCCGGTCGAGCAAGAGCGTTGCCGAAGCTCGGATCGCCCGATCGGCGGGCTGGACGGAAGGGGTGGGGGTCTCAGCGCCGGAGCTTCTTCGCCATTTGCTCGCCGAGCTCGCCTGCGCGGTTCGTGGCGGCCTCGACGGCGTCGATGAGGGTGCGGCGCAGCCCGCCGGCCTCCAGCGTGTGCAGGCCCGCGATGGCCGTGCCGCCGGGGCTCGTGACCATGTCCTTGAGGCGCCCCGGGTGCTCGCCCGTCTCGAGCTGGAGTTTGGCCGCGCCATACACGGTCTGCGCCGCGAGCAGCAGCGCGGTGTCGCGGCCGAGGCCGACCTTCACGCCGCCGTCGGCGAGGGCCTCGATCATGAGCATCACGTACGCCGGGCCGCTGCCGGACAGGCCCGTGACGGCGTCGATCAGCGATTCGTCGAGCACCACGCAGCGGCCCACGGCCTCGAAGAGCGCGCGGGCGACCTCGACGTCGTCCTTCGTGGCGTGTGAGCCGGGCGCGATGGCCGTGGCGCCCGCGAGCGCGATCGCCGCGGTGTTCGGCATCGATCGAATGACCCGCGCGCGGTCGGGCAGGCGCGCCTCGATGGCCTCGATCGGCACGCCCGCGGCGACGGAGATCACGACGTCCCCCTCGGAGAGGCCGGCCGCGATGGCGCCGAGGATACGATCGACGATCTGCGGCTTCACGGCGATGACGATGACGTCGGCCCAGCGGACGAGCGCCTCGTTGTCGTCCGTGGTCTCGATTCCGTAGGTCTGGCGGAGCTCGGCGAGCCGCGCTTCCTTCAGATCGCTCGCCCGGATCTGGGCGGCCGACACCGTCTCCGAATGCAGGAGGCCCCGGATGAGCGCGGACGCCATGCTCCCGCCGCCCAGAAACCCGATTCGCCGCCCTTCCATGCGTTTGCGCAGATCGTTCATCGTGTCCCTTCCAGCCGCGCACCCTACCAGAAGAGAGGACATCCGGGGGAGCGCCGTGATCGTCCAAACCGCAAGCGTTCGACGCTTGGGGCTCCGGGTCGCCTGGCGGCGCCCTTCGCCCCAAACCCCCCTTGCGCGACCGGGGCTCGCGATTCATCCGTTAGGCTCGGAATGAAGTGGAGCCTCGGCCGGTTCGCTCGCCCGGAGGTTCGAGGGGAGAATTCATGATGTCCGTCCGTTCGTCCCAGCGCGGGTCTTCATTCGTTGCTCGTTCGGCGATCGCCCTGGTGCTCGCCACGGGAATGCTCGGCTCCCTCGGTTGTGGTCACGAGGCGCACGCGACCCCGCCGCCGCCGTCCACGCAGGCGCTCGCGCAGCAGGTGTCGACCGAAGCGGCCGCGGCCGTGACGGCGGCCGCCACGCCGCTCGCGCCCGCGCCCGTGCCGGCGACGTTCGACGTCGCCGACCTCGCCCAGCGCGTGACCCCGGTGGTCGTCAACATCACGACCACGCAGAAGGTCCAGGGCGGCCCGGGCTTCGGGGGCGTGGATCCTTTTGATTTCTTCTTTGGTCCTCGCGGCGGCGGCGATCGCTCGCCGCGTGGCCCCGATCGCCCGATGGCGCGCAGCGCGCTCGGCACGGGGTTCATCATCGACGCCGAGGGGTACATCGTGACGAACGCGCACGTGATCGACGGCGCGGACGACGTGAAGGTGCGCCTCGCGGACGAGCGTGAGTTCGCCGCCGACGTCGTCGGCAAGGACTCCAAGCTCGATCTCGCGCTGCTCAAGCTGCGCGGCGCGAGTGGCCTGCCGGTCGCGGCGCTCGGATCGAGCGAGGGCTTGCGCGTGGGCGAGCACGTGCTCGCGGTCGGCAACCCCTTCGGGCTCGGGCACACGGTGACGCTCGGGATCGTGAGCGCCAAGGCCCGCTCGATCGGCGCCGGGCCCTACGACGATTTCATCCAGACCGACGCCAGCATCAACCCGGGCAACAGCGGCGGCCCGTTGTTCAACTGGAAGGGCGAGGTGATCGGCATCAACACGGCCATCCGCGCCGGGGCGAACGGCATCGGCTTCGCGACGCCGGTCGACGCGCTGAAGGACGTGCTCTCGCAGCTCCGCGAGAAGGGCCACGTCGAGCGCGGCAAGCTCGGCCTGCTCTTCCAGCCGCTGACGGCCGACCTCGGCAAGGCGTTTGGCATGGACGCGCCGAAGGGCGCGCTCGTCTCGGATCTCGAGCCGGGCGGCGCGGCGGCGCGGGCGGGCATCAAGCCCGGCGACATCGTCGTCGCGGTGAACGGCACCCCGATCCTCCACGCCGAGGACCTGCCCCGCAAGGTCGCGCGTCACGCGCCGGGGACGACGATCAAGCTCTCGCTCCTGCGCGGCGGCAAGCCGCTCGAGGTGAGCGCGAAGCTCGACGCCTTGAACGACGTCGAGATCGACGACACGAGGTCCACGCGCGGGGATGGTTCGAAGGCGCCGGCCGCGGCGAACAAGTTCGGCTTCCGCTACTCGGATCACCCGAGCGGCGGCGTGCGGGTCGATCGGGTGACGGACGGCGAGAGCGAGCTCGTGCCGGGTGACGTGCTCGTCGAGGTGAACGGCGCGCCGGTGCGTGACGCCAAGGGCCTCGAAGCCGCGCTCGCCAAGCTGAAGCCCGGCACCGTGGCGGCGCTCAAGATCCGTCGCGGCAAGATCACGCGGTTCGCCGCGTTGCCCGTGAAGTGAAGCTCCCTCCCGCTTGACAGCGCCCGCGCCGCGCGGTGCTGTCGCCCCCATGAACCCCGCCCCGTCCCCGCTGCGGCGCCTCTCGGAGGCGCCGCGCCTCTACGTGCAGGAGGGTTTTGTCTCCGACGAGGAGGTGCGCCACGTGCTCGCGTCGTACGGCGATCGCGAGGCGCTCTCCCGGCGCGGGCTCGCGTGGACGACAAACGAGACCGGTTTGTCGAGCGAGCTGCCCGTCCGGCAGGACGCCGTGCTCGCGGCGATCGCGGCGCGTATCGAGGCGACCCTCGGTTTTTCTTGCGCGTTGTCCGAGCCGAGCTTCCGGTTTCGCCGCTACACGCGGGGCGACGCGCATCCGCCGCACCTCGACGAATACAAGATCGGCGAGGCGCGCCTCGTGGCGACGGCGCTCGTTTATCTCACCGACGCCGAGAGTGGGGGCGAGACGTCGTTCCCGCGCGCCGAGCCTCATCCGGTGGCCGTCTCCGCGCGCCTTGGCCGGCTCGCGTTCTGGTTCAACCATCGGCCCGACGGGAGCGTGGACGAGGCCGCGCTCCACCAATCGAAGACGCTTCACGAGGGGGACAAGGCGACGATCGCGTATTTCGTGTACGCCCCCGTCGAGGCTGCCCGCGTGACCGTCGCGGTCGCGGACGAGGCGCCGCTCGGGAGAGCTCACCCCTCGCGTCGATTCGTGTGCGTGACCGACGGCGCGCCCGAGGCGACGACGCGGGTCCTCGCGGAGGCGTGCGCGGCGCGTGGGGTCTCGTACGAGGAGGTCCACGCGGCGCATTTCGATTTCACCACGGTCGAGCCGCTCTCGCCGGGGACCTTGCTCTTCCGGCCGTCCGTCTCGTTATCGGCGATCCGCGTGGAGCAGGCGCTCTGGGGGCCTGGGGTCGTGACGTTCCACCGGGAGCCGGACGGCGTGTTCCGCGACATCGGGCCCGATTACGCGGTCCTCGAGCGGCGAGGGATCTCGGTGCCGCGGTGGATCTGGGGCAACACGACGAACCGGGCCCTCTTGCGGCGATACGTGGAGGACCTCGGCGGGCTGCCGATCGTGATGAAGTTCGCCGGCGGCTCGGGGGGCGTCGGGGTGCTGCGCATCGACAGCCTGGCGGGGCTGTTCTCGACGATGGATCACGCGCTCGCCTCGGGCCGGATGCCCGTGCTCTCGGCGTACGTGCCCGACGCCACGCATTTTCGTTGCGTCGTGGTGGGCGACCGCGTCGCAGGGTACTGGCGCAATCGACGGGACGAGGACGATTTCCGGACCCACGCGTCCGACGATCCGGCCGATTACACGACCCCGCCCGCGCCCGAGATCCTGGCGAGCGCCGTGGCCGCGACGGCGGCGATGGACGTCGAGCTCGGCGGCGTGGACGTGCTCGAGCATCCGAGCGGACGCCATTACGTGCTCGAGGTGAACTTCCCTTGTTATTTCGCGCGTGCCCGGCTCGTCGGCGGGCAGGACGTGGGGGGAGCGATGATCGAGTGGCTCGTGCAAAAAGCGGAGCGGATGGCGGGCGACTAACCCATGCGCTTGTCGCTCTCCTCGGCCGAGCGCTTGTCGCTCTCCTCGGCCTTCCGGGCGGTCTTCTCGTCCTTCTTCTCGTCCTTCCCGGCGGTCCGCTTGTCGCTCTCCTCGGCCTTGCGCTTCTCTTTCTCCTCTTTGCTCTTTCGCGCGGCGTCGTCGTCGGACGCCCGGAGCGGCATGCCCGGCGCGACGCCGAGGGTCGCGGCGCTCTCGGTCGTCGCGGCGCGACGAACGCGGGGACCGCCGGCGGGCGGGGCGACACGCGCCGTGAGGAGGTCGAGGTCGGCGAGCTCGTCGAGCGCGCGGAACACCGCGTCACGCGTCCACCCGTCCGTCCCGGTGGACGCGGCCAGGGCGGCGAGGTCCTGGACGGTGCGGGTGCCGTCGGCATGCGCGAGGGCGAACGCGGCGAGAGGCGAGAGCGCGGGCAGGGCGCCGGCGTCGAACGAGCGAGCTTTCGGGGTCATGCGTGTCTCCAGCGTGGGTGAGGTTCGTCCCAAACGTGACGATCCATATCATGGCGGACCACCGCGCACAGGGGCGACCTACGCTCCCGCGCGAGGCGCGAGCACCCGGGCCGCGCGCGTGGTACCGGGGCGCGGGTGCGTCACGTCGAGCCGGGGGGCGAAACGAAGAGCGTCCCCGCGGCCCCGCGCGGACCACGCGAGGCGATCGCGTGGATGGTCGCCGCGCAGGTCCTGTTCACGATCATGGGGGTCTGCACGCGGCTCGGGTCGCAGCGGTTGCCCTGGTCCGAGGTCGCCGCGGCGCGCGCGCTGCTCGGCGCGGTCGTGGCGATCGGCCTCGCGCGGATGCGCGGCGCCTCGCTCGTGGTCCACGACAAGCGGCTCGCGTGGGCCCGCTCGATCTGCGGGACGGTCGCGATGATCTGCACGTTCTACACCCTCGGCGCGCCGGCGATCGCGCTCGGCGACGCCGTGACCCTCGGCGCGACCTCGCCGATTTTCATCGCGATCCTCGCGCCCTGGCTGCTCGGGGAGCGGAGCGGGCGGATCGTTTGGGTTGCAACGAGCCTCGCGTTCGTCGGCGTGGCGCTCGTCGCTGGGCCGAGCTTCCGGCTCTCCGGCTCGCTCTCGCTGGTCGCGCTGCTCGGCGCCGCGGCGAGCGCGCTCGCGATGATCTGGCTCCGTCGCCTCGGCGCGGGCCGCTCGGGCTCGCCGCGCGAGAGCCCCGAGGCGATCGTGGCGCATTTCTCCCTCGTGGCGGGCGTGACCCTCTCGCTCGTCGCGCTCCCGACGCTACGCGCGCCGGACCTCGAAGGCGCGCTCTTCCTCCTGGGCACGGGCGCGAGCGGCGCGTTCGCGCAGATCGCCATGACGCGGGCGTATGCGCTCGATCGCGCGGCGCGCGTGGGCGTATGGAGCTACCTCGGCGTCGTGCTCTCGCACTTCGCGGCGATCGGGATCCTCGGCGAAAGGGAGGATCCGACCGGCCTCGCGGGCGCGGCGCTGGTCGTCGCGGCGGGCGTGTGGCTCACCTGGTCCGGCTTGCGTGAGGCGCGGGCGACCGCCGCGCTCGCGTCGCCCTCTTTTCAATGCTCGGACGAGCCGAGCTGCGCCCCGAAGCCCCCTTGCCAAACGGGGCGATGACCGCGATCCTCCCCTCGATGTCGCCGCGCAAGATTCGCAAGATCGCCATCAACACCGGGGGCGGCGACGCGCCCGGGCTCAACGCCGTCCTCCGCTCCGTCGCGCTCTCCGCGATCGAGCGGGGCATCGAGGTCTGGGGCATCAAGCACGGCTACCGCGGCCTGCTCGAGGACGAGCCCGGCGGCCTCGTGCGGCTCGATCGTGACGCCGTGCGAGGCATCATGCACCTCGGCGGCACGATCCTCGGCACCGCGAACCGCGGCGATCCCTTCCACTACCCGACCGAGGAGGGCGGCAAGCTCGTCCCCAAGGATCGCTCGGGTGAGCTCATCGAGCGCTTCAAGCAGAAGGGCTTCGACGCGCTCGTCGCGGTGGGCGGCGACGGCTCGATGCGGATCGCGAACGAGCTGCTCGAGCGAGGGTTGCCGCTCGTCATCGGCGTGCCGAAGACGATCGACAACGACGTCTACGGCACGGAGCTCACGTTCGGCTTCGACACGGCGGTCTCGATCGCGACCGAGGCGATCGACCGGCTGCACTCGACGACGGAGGCGCACGAGCGCGTGATGGTCGTCGAGCTGATGGGGCGGCACGCGGGCTGGATCTCGCTGCGGGCCGGGATCGCGGGCGGCGCGGACGCGATCCTGATCCCGGAGGTGCCGTTCTCGTACGAGCCCATCGTGGAGAAGATCCTGCAGCGCGAGTCGCGCGGGCGGCGCTTCTCGATCGTCGTGGCGGCCGAGGGCGCGGTGCAGAAGGACGGCGACGTGACGGTGCGCGAGGCGGGGGACGTGTTCCGGCGCGTGGCCGTGCTCGGCGGCGTGGCCGAGCGCGTGGCCAAGGAGCTCGGGGCGCGCACGGGCAAGGAGACACGCTCGATGGTGCTCGGCCACCTGCAGCGCGGCGGCGGGCCGACGACCTTCGATCGGCTGCTCGCGCTCCGCTTCGGCGCGGGGGCCGTGCGTTTCCTCGACCAGGGCTGCGAGAGCGGCATGGTCGCGTTGCGTTGTCACAAGATCGAGCTCATCCCGCTCTCCGAGACCGCGGGCCGCACGAAGACCGTGCCGCTCGACTGCGACACGGTCACGACGGCGCGCGAGATGGGCATCAGCTTCGGCGACGAGCCCGCGGGCAGGTTCGCGGCGGAAAGAACGGCGGCGTCGTGAAGGCGCCGCGGGGGATCACGCTCGGCCTCGCGCTCGCGCTCGTCGCGCCCGCGGCGCTCGCGAAGGAGCCGAGCAAGGCAGAGGTGCAGCTCGCCAGGGACATGGTGAAGGACGCCATCGTCGAGGTGAAGGCCGGGCGCTGCGACGACGCGATCTCGATGCTCGAGCAGGTCGTCGCGATCCACGAGACGGCCGAGGCGTTCCTTTATCTCGGCGAGTGTCAAGCCACGACGGGCAAGCTACGCGCGGCCGTCGCGTCGTGGAAACGCGGCGCAGAGCTCGCGGACGGGCAGAAGGACAAGGCCCGCCGCGAGGTGATGGAGAAAAAACGCAAGGAGATCGAGCCGCGGATCCCCACGATCCGGCTGAAGCTCCCGGCGGACGTCTCCGGCGTCGTGGTGACGATCGACGGCGAGGCCGTCCCGGAGGACGAGCTCGGCGAGCCCGTGCCCGTGGATCCCGGCGCGCGTGTGATCGAGGCGAAGGCGCCGGGGCGCGAGGCGTTCTCGACCAAGGTCGAGGCGGAGGACGAGGCGAAGCTCACGGTCGAGGTCACGCTGAAGGAGATCCCGAAATCGGGAGCCGCGGCGTCGAACGGGAGCGTCGTGCCCCTCGGCACGTGGATCGCGGGGGGCGCTGCGGTCGCGCTCCTCGGCGGCGGCGTGGCGGCGTACCTTCTGGCGGGCGCGCATGCCGAGGCGGGGGCGATCGAGTGCGGCATGCGTGTGCAGTGTGGCGCAGACCGCATCGACTACGTGCGCACCTACGATGGCCTGGCGCTCGGGGCGTGGATCGGCGCGGGGCTCGCGGCGGGCGCGGCCGTGGGGATCTGGGCGCTCTCGCCGAAGAAGGCGACGAAGGACGAGGTGTCGGCGCGCGTCCTCGTGGGACCGACCTCCGTCTCGATCGTCGGTCGGTTCTGAGCGGAGTTTGACAGTCCTCGAACGAGATCGATATCTTGGCCAGGCAGGCGGAGAGCCTGTCGAAACGGCCCGAAACATGACCAAAGTCCTCGTATTCGAGAGCGATCACGCGTTTGCCGGGGAGCTCCGTACGGAGCTCGGGCGTCTCGGCTGCACCGTGCAGGTCGTCGACGATGGTAACGCCGGGCTTCAGCTCGCCGCGAGCGACAGACCGGACCTGATCCTTCTGTCCATCGAGCTGCCGCGCATGAACGGCTTCTCGGTGTGCAACAAGCTGAAGAAGGATCCGCTGCTCAAGGACGTGCCGCTCGTCATCATGTCGAGCGAGTCGACCGACGAGACGTTCGAGCAGCACAGGAAGCTGCGCACGCGGGCCGAAGACTACGTGCACAAGCCGATCGCGTTTGGCGAGCTGCTCGGGCACATCCGGGCCCTCGTGCCGATCGACGCGACGATCGAGCCGGACGCGATCGTCATCGACGACGCGGAGGTCATCGACGAGGACGAGGTCGAGGACGTCTCGGAGGACGCGGAGGAGGCCGCCGCACCCCCGGAGGGCGGAGCCGAGCGCGAGATCGACGACTTCCTCGGCGGCGCCTTCGATCGCATGATGGTCGACGACGACGAGGAGAAGACACGCGCGCAAGTGTTGCCGGTCATCCCGCCTGCGCCGCCTGCGCCTGCGGTCGCGCCGCCTGCGCCGCCTCCACCTGCGCCTGTCGCCGCGCCGCCTGCGCCTCCTGCGCCTCCTGCGCCGGCCGCGGCTGCGCCGCCTCCCGCTGCGCCGCCTCGTCCCACCGGGAGCACCGCCGCGTTGCCTCCGCGTCCGACCCCGGCGGCGGGCGCGCCTGCGACCACGCGCTCCGTGCCTCCGCCCGCCGCGACGTTCCGCGTGAGCGAGCGCCCGCCGGCCCCGCAAGCAGCGGACGCGGCCGAGCTCGAGCGCCTCCGCGCCGAGCTCGCGCGGAGCAAGGACGAGCTCACGCGGAACAAGGACGAGCTCACGCAGGCGAAGGACGAGCTCACGCGGAGCAAGGACGAGCTCACGCAGGCGAAGGACGAGCTCACGCGGAACAAGGACGAGCTCACGCAGGCGAAGGGTGAGCTCACGCAGGCGAAGGGTGAGCTCACGCAGGCGAAGGATGAGCTCACGCGGAGCAAGGACGAGCTCACGCAGGCGAAGGACGAGCTCACGCAGGCGAAGGGTGAGCTCACGCAGGCGAAGGGTGAGCTCACGCAGGCGAAGGGCGAGCTCACGCAGGCGAAGGACGAGCTCACGCGAGCGCAAGCTGGCTCGGCGCGCGTCGAGGTTGATGTCACGGGGGCCCAGCACGAGCTCGCGACGCTCCGGGACGAGCTCGCGCGCAGCCGCGACGAGGGCACGCGCCTCGCAGACGAGCTCCAGGCGTCGCGGGCCGACGTCGCGCGGCTCGAAGCCGACCTCGCCAAGGCGAGCGCGGGCTCGGCCGACGTGGCCAAGCTCAAGCGCGAGGCCGAGGAGCTCAAGGCGAAGCTCTCCGCGGCGATCGCCGCGACGGCAGCCATGCAGGGCGGCGGCAACCTGACCGGCACGGCGGCGCTCACCGCCACCGCCCGCCTCGGCGGCGTGTCGAGCCGCGAGTTCCTCGACCTGCGCGAGGCCCTGAACAAGAAGGACAAGGAGATCCTGGCCCTGCGCGAGCAGCTCTCGCAGAAGGACAAGGAGCTCATCGATCTGCGGGACCAGGCGCTCGTCCTGGAGCGCGAGAAGGCCGATCAGCTCGATCGCATGATCGAGTTCGAAACCGCGCGCGAGCAGGTCGAGGCCGAGCTGAACAAGCTGCGCGGCGATCGCGAGGCCCTCGAGCAACGCGTGCTCAACTTCCAGATGCTCCTCGAGCGGGTCGAGGAGAAGCTCGCGATCCGCGAGTCGGAGCTCGCCGCCGCGCGCCTCGACCGAGAGGCCGCGATCGCCATGCGAGAGGAGCAGCTCCGGACGTCGAGCGAGACACTCGCGCAAGCCATCACCGACGCGGAGACCCGCACGCGCGCGAGCGAGGTCGAGCGGCTCGGGAAGGAGCACGCCGCCGAGATCACGAGGCTCGGCGAGGAGCACGCGGCGGCGATCGCGAAGCTGCGTGACGAGCACGCGGCCGAGATCGGCGAGCTCAGCGCGGAGCAGGGCGCGGAGCTCGGCAAGGCGCGCGAGGAGCTCGGCGCCGAGATGACGAAGCTGCGCGAGGAGCACGCGGCCGAGGTGGCGAAGCTACACGAGCAGCACGCGGCCGAGGTGGCGAAGCTGCGCGAGGAGCACGCGGCCGCGCACGCCGCGGAGCTCGAAGAGGAGCGCGAGGTCCGCAAGCGCGCGCTCGCCGATCAAGAGACGGCGTCGCGGGCGGCCGCCGCAGCGCTCGAGGCGCGGATCGCCGCGCTCGGCGCCGACGTCGCGCGGCTCGAGGAGGACCTGAAGAAGCGCGAGGAGGAGCGCGCCGCGCTCGCCGCGGAGAAGGAGACGCTCGTGGCCGACGCGGTCAACGCCGCGTCGCGCCTCTCGCGTGTCCGCTCGCGCTGGGACGAGGACAAGCTCGCGCTCGAGCGCGCGCGCGAGTCGTTGATGCAAGCCGTCGCGAAGATCCAGGAGGTCGAGTCGCGGACGATCGACGCGGACTGAGCGGCGATCGTCGCTCAGCCCGAACGCGCGCGGAACGCCTCCGGCAGGAGCGCTGCGAGCGACGTCGTGCGCGTGAGGCTCGGATCCCCCGCGACCGACATCCGGATGGGCAGGTCGTCGGCGAACTCCGCGAGCGTCTGCCGGCACATCCCGCACGGCGCGCCGATCGGCGGGCTCGTGGCGCCCGGCCCGAGCTTCGACGTCCCCGGCGTCACGACCGCGAGCGCCACCGGATCCCGCTCGCCCGCCGCGACCATCTGCACGATGGCCGATCGCTCCGCGCAGATCGAGAGACCGTACGACGCGTTCTCCACGTTGCAGCCGGCGAAGACCTTGCCCGAGGCCGTGAGCAGCGCGGCCCCGACCTGGTAGGCCGAGTACGGCGCGTGCGCGCGCGTCTGCACGTCGAGGGCCGCGCGAACGAGCGCGTCCCAGTCGATGTTCGTTCGAGGATCGGTCAAGCCGCGCCTCCTCGCCAGCTCCCGCCGCCGGTGATCGCCGCGCCGACCTTCTGCACCCAGGTCGAGAGCAACGACGTGAACCGCTCGCGCGACTGCCGCGCCGTCTCCTCGACCTCCTTGTGATCGAGCGGCCTCGGGCTGAGCCCCGCGGCGAGGTTCGTGATGCACGACATCGCCCCGCACCGCACGCCCATGTGCCGGAGCGCGATCACCTCGTGCACCGTGCTCATGCCGACCGCGTCCGCGCCGAGCGTCCGGAGCATCGTGATCTCCGCGGGCGTCTCGTACGACGGGCCGAGCAGGCCTGCGTAGATGCCCTCGTGGATCGACACGCCGCTGTCCGAAGCGGCCTCGCGCGCGAGCGCCGCGATGCGCCGATCGTAGGCGTGGGTCATGTCGGGGAAGCGCGGGCCGAGCCCGGCCTCGTTCGGCCCGACGAGCGGGTTCTGTCCCGTCAGGTTCAGGTGATCGCGGATGAGCATCAGGTCCCCGGGCTGGAAGGTGGGCCTCGTGCCGCCCGCGGCGTTCGTCAAGAGCGCCGCGCGACAGCCGAGCCGCGCGAGCAACCTCGCGCCGAACACCGCGCGCTCGGGCGCGTGGCCCTCGTAGAGGTGCACGCGGCCCTGCAGGCAAGCGACGGGCACCCCGTTCGCGAGGCCGATCCAGAGCTTGCCTGCGTGCCCGACGATGGTCGACACCGGCATGAAGGGGATTTCGCTGTAGGGGAGCACCACGGGTTCCGCGAGGCTCTCGGCCCACGCGCCGAGCCCCGAGCCGAGCACCACGCCGACCACCGGGGTGATCGGGCTCTTCGCTCGGATGACGGAGGCGGCCTCGTCGAGGTGGGAGATCAGGCTCATTTTTCGGAGGGTAGTACAGGGCGACCGGCCGGGTAAACGTTTGCCCGCCCGTCTGGACGTTCGTGCGTTCGAGAAGGGTGCAGGGTTCGAGCGACCGTGATAGGGTGCGCGCCCTCCTGCGTCGTGGGTGGCGCTTTCGCGCCCGTGCCTCGCGCGAAAACTCGCTGTCCAAAAGCTTCCAAGGTGAATCCGATGAGCACGTTCGAAGAGTTCCTCAAGGCCAAGTCGATCGACCCGCGCAGGCTCGTCGCGGCGTCCCAGCAGATCGAGAAGCTCCGCCCCGAGGATCGGTCGATCCGTCTGCAGAAGCGTCAGGCCCGCAAGAGCGAGGACGGCGCGAAGAAGAAGGAAGGGCTGAAGAAGCCCCGCAGCGGCCGTCCGGTGACGGACCGCGCGGTCGCCTCGGCGATCGCGGGCAAGCCGATCAGCGGCCCGCAGAAGACGCGTATGCTGCGCGCGGTCAACCACATCCTCGAGCAGAAGAAGCAGGAGAAGGTCGACCTCAAGGCGATCTTCCCCGGCGGCAAGAAGGTCGTGGCCTCGCAGGCCGAGAGCCTGCCGCTTCAGCGCTGACGTGTCCCGCGCACGCGCCGCCGGCAGGCCGATCAGGGCTCTCCGAGCTGGCGGCGCGTGACGCGTCGCCGAGACAGGTCGAGCAGGTCGGCGGCGACGAGAGCGACGGTCAATCCCACGGCGATGTAGATCATGTCGCGACGTTGGGGGAGGCCGCGGGAAATGGACAAATTTCGTGCAAAAGGGCGGGCGGGTGAATACGCCCCCGCCGCCGCGCAACGGACCCCCTCGTGTTCCCCGTGGCGTTGCCGCGCGCGATCGTCCCGCCCTTCCCGGCGCCTGCCGTCCTTCGTGCGTCGTTCCTCGCATGGCCGAGCGCGAGCCTTTCCACTCGAGCCCCCGTGGATCCCGCCGACGTAGACGAGCTCGTCCGGCGCGCCCGGACCGGCGACCGAGGCGCCTTCGCGGAGCTCTACCGGATGCACCGCGAGGCCGTGGCGCGGCTCGTCTTCCGCATGCTCGGCCGCGCGAGCGACATCGAGGACGTGGTGCAGGAGGTCTTCCTCCAGGTGCACCGGAGCCTCGGCGACTTCCGCGGGCAGTCGAAGTTCTCCACCTGGATCCACCGCATCACGGTGAACGTGGTGCTCATGATCCGCCGCGCCGAGCGCAGCAGGCCGGTCTTCGCGGACGAGCCCCTCGCGCCCGAGCACGAGCGCGACCGTGGCCTCTTGCCCGACGAGGAGGCGACGCTGCGGCGGAGGCTCGTGGCGTTCAAGCGTCTGCTCGATCGGATCTCCGAGAAGAAGCGCACCGTGTACGTGCTGCACGACATCGAAGGGATGGCGCCCGCCGAGATCGCCACGATCGTGGACGCGCCCGTGCTGACCGTGCGGACGAGGTTGTTCTACGCGCGGCGCGAGCTCGCCGAGCTGATGCGGGAAGAGCCTGCGCTCGCGCAGCTCGTGGATGAAATCGCGGGCCTCGGGGCGCAGCTCGGTGCGCCCGAGCGGAGCCCGCGATCGTCGGCGCGTCTGGAGGGGAAGACCACGTGAGCGACCACGACTCCCGCGCGCGCTCGCTCGAGCAGATGCGCGACGCGCTCGCCGCCGAGGAGACGCCCGAGCTGCCCTGGGACGTGATGGAGCAAGAGCTCCTTCAGCGTATCGCAGAGGACGAGCAAGCGCGCGCGTCACGAGCGCTCCCCCGCATCGGGCGCGGCGCGCGTGTGGGCCTCGCCCTCTGCGCGGCGGCCGCGGCGGCGATCGCCGTGGCGAGCTTCGGCGCGAGGACGACGAAGGACGAGGCGCCCGCGGGTGTCGCGATCCGGTGGCGCGCGCCCGAGACGATCACGTTCCTGCCGGGCAGCGAGTCCGAGCGGGATCTCTCGCTCCTCCGGCCCGGGGACGGCGTCGCGGCCGGCGAGGCGCCGCTCGTGCTCGTGCTTCGTGGCGCGGTCCGCGTCACGCTCGCGCCCGGCGCGCGCGCCGCTGTCGTCGTCGCGCCCTCGCAGGCCGGCGAGGCGCTCGTGCTCGGCCTCGAGCAGGGCTCCCTGCGCGCCGACGTGACCCCGCGGAAGACCGAAGGCCTCGTCGAGACCTTCGCCGTCGACGTCGGCCGCACGCGTGTCGCCGCGCATGGTACGGCGTTCACCGTCACCCGCGGCCCCGACGATGTCCTCGTGGATCTCGAGCACGGCGCGGTCGCCGTCGGCCCCGCGGGTCGCTCCGGCGTCACGACCGGCCGCCTCCTCGTCGGCCGCGCCCGCGCCTCCTTCTCGCTCGACGGCGGCGAGACCGCCCGCATGCTCCCCGTCGACGAGGACAAGGCCCCGCCGGCGCCGCCCGCGACCACGGAACCACAACCCTCGCCGAAGCCTGCGATCGCCCTGCCTCCGGCGACCGTCGCCGAGCGCCCGCTCGCGCCTGCGCCCGATCGTCCGGACGCGCCCGCTGCGCCGCCTCCGCCTGCGCCCGCGCCGTCGGTCGTGCCGGAGGTCCCGCCTTCGCCGAAGCCCGCGCCGGTCCTCACGCGCGCCTCCGTGCATGCGGGCCTCTCGGGTTGCTTCGACACGTTGTACGGCGGTCGTGACCCTTCCGTTCGCCTCTCGGTCACGGCCACGGTGACGGTCTCGCTCGACGAGGAAGGCGCCGTCTCCTCCGTGCGCTTCGACCCGCCGCTCGAGCCGCCGTTCATGCAGTGCGTGTTCGACGCGCTCCGCCCGGGCAAGTTCGTCGGGGCGAGCGGGAATCTCTCCGTGCCGTTTCAGCTCGGCCGGTAAAACCAATTCGTTTGAAGTCGAACGAATTGGGCGACTCCCTCACCCCCAGCCCCTCTCCCTCGCGGGAGAGGGGAGGGGAGGCGCGGACGAACCTCAGCGAATCGACAGCGGCGCGCCCGTGAGGAGCTGCGTCAGCGCGTGCGTCTCGCGCGCGCCCATCAGGCCGAACTGCACGCCCATCCCGTCGGGCTCCATCCAGCGTACGGTCGCCTTCACGGTGACCTCGTGCTTCACGCCGGGCAGTTGCATGTAGAGGTTCACCGTCGCGTTGAAGGGCGCGGGTTTGTCGGTGACGATGAACATGCCGCCGATGCTGAGGTCGCGCGAGAACGCATCGATGCGCGGCCCATCCCCCACCTGGAACGCGACCGCCAGCCGAACGACCCTGCGCGGGTGTCTTCGCTTCTCCGACAACACTTTCTCTCCTCGTGCCCCGACGGCGTCCTACAATAAACGGTCGGAGGTCGGAGCGCGGTGGCAAAAAACGAGGCGCGCGTCGCCAGAGGGTTCGGCCGGCACCTCGAGGGTTGGCAACCAGGGCTCGTCGCGGTCTTCCTCGCCGCCAGCGGAGCCCTCCTCGCCGTCCCTCGCTCCGTCCCGCCCGCCGAGCTGCCCGTCCCCCTCGTCGAGCCCCGGAGGCTCGCCGAGGTCGCGGCCGAGGACGACGCCCGCGCCCGCGCCGCCGAGGCGAGCCCGCTCGACGCCGACGTCCGCGCCCTCGGCTCGCTCCTCCGCGCCTTCGGCCGCGCCGACGCGGGCGGCGACGACGCCATGCTCGCCGAGCTCCGCCGCCGGATCGGCCCGGCCGCCGCCCGCGCCCTCGCCCAGGGCGACGCCGCCGTCCTCGCGCTCCGCGCCTACCAGCTCCGCTCCTTCCTGCGCGAGGTGCGTCGCTTCGCCTCGACCGGCGAGGCCACGGACGAGCTCGTCGAGCTCGGCGGGCCCTTCGCCGACGTGCTCACCCGCAACGGCTGGTGCGAGGGCCGGCCGCCGTGCGTCATGCACATGGACGAGCGCGCGCAACGCGCCTCCTTCAAGCTCCGGTGGAACGAGATCAGCGGCCTCTCGGGCAGCGCGCTCGCCCTCACGCTCGACGAGCGACGCGCGCTCTACGGCTTCCTCCTCGTGCACCCGCCGCGCGGCGCGGAGGACCAGGCGGCCTTCCTGCTTCGAAAGATCGACGAGCTCGCGGCCCTCGATCCCTCGTACCCGCGCGAGCTCGCGCGCGGCGTCGTGTGGTATCGGAAGGGCGAGTTCGGCCGCGCGGCCGAGCACCTCGCGACGTACCTCGAGACCTCGCCCGACGGCCCGTACGCGCTCCGCGCGCAGAACCACCTGCGCGCCGCGCTCGAGCGCTCGCTCGCCGAGATGCCCTAGGCATCCCGCAGGCGTCCACGCGCCTGCCGCGGGCTCCGATTTCTGTCCCCGCGCCCCTTGCGGTGCGAACTGCCTGGCAACACGTCCCGCCGTGATGTTCCGCCGCACGGTTGACGCCATTTCGTCCTCCGGGACGCCACGCTCGCTCGACACGACGCGGCTCCCGTTCCCTCAAACCATGGTCGCTTGTGAACCTCCGCCGAGCTCGACCACGAGGCTCGCCTTGCCGGACGAGGCCGATCCGAACGCGATCCTCGAGCTCGACATGACCCCCGAGGCGCGTGACTTCTTCGCGGCTTCGCTGCGCGCCCTCGCGGCCTCCGACGTGCCCTTCCTCGTCGGCGGCGCCTACGCGCTCGCCCATCACGCCGGCATGCGCAGGCGCACCCGGGATCTCGACGTCTTTGTCCGGCGCCGGGACGTCGACGCGGCGCTCGCGGTCCTCGAGGCCGCGGGGTACGCGACGTGCGTCGCGTTCCCGCACTGGCTCGCCAAGGCGTGGTGCGGCGACGAGCACGTCGACGTGATCTGGAGCTCGGGCAACGGCCTCGCGGAGGTCGACGATCTCTGGTTCGAGCACGCGAGCCGCGGGGAGGTCTTCGGCGTCGAGGTCGGGCTCTGCCCTGCGGAGGAGACCATCTTCGCCAAGGCCTTCATCCAGGAGCGCGAGCGTTACGACGGGGCCGACGTGGCCCACGTGCTGCGCGCGTGCTGCGAGGACCTCAACTGGCCGCGGCTCGTCGCGCGGTTCGGCGAGCACTGGCGGGTGCTCTTGAGCCAGCTCGTGCTCTTCGGCTTCATCTATCCGACGGAGCAGCACCGCATCCCGCCTTGGGTCATGCGCGAGCTCGTCGCGCGCCTCGAAGCCGAAGCCGCGGCGCCGCCCGAGGGCGGTCGTATCTGCCGGGGCACGCTCCTCTCGCGCGCGCAGTACCTCGCCGACGTGGACGAGGGCTGGGACGACGCGCGCCTCTGGCCCGCGGGCAGCATGACGTCCGAGGAGATCGCCCGCTGGACCGCCGCCATCCACGAGCCCCCCCCGCACCCCTGACCCCTGCCAACCAGGTGAGCACGACTTCGGTTGGCTCGTTACTGGACGATCCGCCAACCTCGTTGTCAAATTTCCTCCCTGACGAGAATAAAGCGGCAAAACTGGACGGCATTCCTTTTGCGAAAGGGGTGGACGGCGCCGTTGCTCCGGCAACCGCGCAACCCAGAAAGGGAGCCCTCCATGAACCGCCGTCCTCTTCGTCCAGGTCTTCCGGGCGTCTTCGCTGCCACCTCCGCCGTCCTCTTTCCCGGGCTCGTGGCCATCGGGTGTCTCGACCGACCCATCGACCTCGTCGAGCCGCGCAGCACCTCGACCATCGTCGAGGTCGTCCCGCACAGCGGCGTCGACAAGATCGACCTCGTCCTCGGCATCGACAACTCGGCCTCCATGGCCGACAAGCAGCAGATCCTCGCCCAGGCCGTCCCCGACCTCGTCGAGAGCCTCGTCAACCCGCCCTGCATCGACGACAAGGGTGTCCCCGTCGCGAGCGCCCTGCAGCCGAAGGGCCCCGCGGAGGACTGTCCGAAAGGCTCGCGCCGCGAGTTCGAGCCCGTGCTCGACATCCACATCGGCATCGTCTCCTCGAGCCTCGGCGGCCACGGCGGCGGCCATTGCCCCGATCTCCAGTCCGATCTGAGCTGCGCCGACACGAAGGTCTCGAAGAACGATCGCGGCCGCCTCGTCTCCCGCGCCGACGTCTGCGCAGAGGACGAGGTCGTCCCGACCTACGCCGACAAGGGCTTCCTCGCCTGGGATCCGGAGCAACGCCTGAGCCCCCCGGGCGAGAAGGAACTCGGCACCCTCGACGGCGCCGAGCCCGGCCTCGTGCCCGCGCTCGCCGACATGGTCCGCGGCACCGGACAAACCGGCTGCGGCTACGAGTCGCAGCTCGAGAGCATCTACCGCTTCCTCGTCGACCCCGAGCCCTACGAGACGATCGACGCCTCCGCGGGTTACGTGAAGGTCAGCGGCACGGACGAGGTGCTCTTGAAGCAACGCAAGGACTTCCTGCGCCCCGACTCGCTCGTCGCGATCCTCATGCTGAGCGACGAGAACGACTGCTCGATCAAGGAGACCGGCTTCTTCTACCGCGCCTCGCACACCTCCGCGATGCCGCGCCCGAGGGCCGAATGCGCCGTCGATCCGAACGACAAATGCTGCAGCTCCTGCGGCCTGCCCGCCCCCGAGGGTTGCCCCGCGGATCCGAGCTGCTTCAACGCCGACGGCAGCGTCGCGACGCTCAAGTCCGCCGAGGACCCCGTCGACCTGCGTTGCTTCAACCAGAAGCAGCGGTTCGGCGTGGACTTCCTTTACCCCACGGATCGCTACGTGAAGGCATTCTCGAGCCCCACGATCACCACCCGCAGCGGCGAGGTCGTGGACAACCCGCTCTTCCCCAAGGTGGACTTCGAAGCGGGCGTGCCCGTCGTGCGCACGCCGGACCTCGTCTTCCTCGCCGGCATCGTCGGCGTGCCGTGGCAGGACATCGCCCGCGATCCGGCGGATCTCACGAAGGGCTACAAGACCGCGCGCGTGATGGCCGAGGACGGGACCTGGGACGTGATCCTCGGTGACCCCGCCGAGGGCGTGCCGCCCGCGGATCCGCTCATGCACGAGTCGACCGGCCCCCGCGCAGGCCACCACCCGATCACCGGCGAGCACACCGACATGTCCGCGGACTCGCCGCTCGGCAACTCCATCAACGGCCACGAGTACGACACGGGCGGCAGCGACCTGCAGTACGCGTGTATCTTCAAGCTGCCCGACGCGACCGATTGTCCGAACGATCCGACCTGCGCCGAGTGCCGCGACGGCTCCGCGGACAACCCGCTCTGCGATCCGAGCGCGCCCACGAAACGCGTCCGCGCCAAGGCCTACCCCGGCCTGCGCCAGCTCGGCGTGCTGCGTGGCCTCGGCGATCAGGGCATCGTCGCCTCGGTTTGTCCGAAGCAGGTCGAGGATCGCACCACGTCCGACTACGGCTACCGCCCCGCGATCGGCGCTTTGGTGGACCGTTTGAAGAGCAAGATCGGCGGCCCCTGCCTGCCGCGCACGCTCGACCGCGACGACGAGGGCGCGGTGAACTGCCTCCTGCTCGAGGCGCGCGCGACCGGCGGCGCCTGCTCGTGTGATCCCGCGCATGCCCGGATCCCCGTCGATCCCAAGCACGCCGCCGCGATCGACGAGGCCCGCGCCCGTTCGCCCGAGTCGAACTGGGACTGCTTCTGCCAGATCCCGCAGCTCGAAGGCGAGGAGCTCTCGGTGTGCCAGAACGACGTCTCGGAGAGCCCGGTCACGCCCGCCGGCGAACCCGTGAGTGGCTTCTGCTACGTCGACGCATCGACCGACCCGGCCGTCGGAAATCCGGCGCTGGTCGCCCGCTGCGCGGAGTCCGAGCGCCGCATGATCCGCCTCGTTGGTGAGGGCGAGCCCTCCCAGGGCGCCACCCTGTTCGTCACCTGCTCGGGTGATTCCAGCCCCTGATCGGGACCGGGACGCACCTTCCCGTCACTGCCCAGCGTTGACGCGCGCTCCGTCCCGGGGGAGACGGGGAGGGGAGCAGCGCGAGACCGGAGTCTTCACCGCATGGGCACGATCATCCGCCACACCTTCCTCGACTCGAACGGCATCCGCATGCACGTGACCGACGCGGGCCGCGGATATCCGATCCTCCTCTGCCACGGCTTTCCGGAGCTCTGGTACTCCTGGCGCCGCCAGATCAACGCCCTCGCCGAGGCGGGCTTCCGCGTCCTCACCCCGGATCTGCGCGGGTACGGCGGCACGGACGCGCCCGAGGAGATCGAGGCGTACGTGATGCGCGAGCTCGTCGAGGACATCCACGAGCTCTTCGACGCGCTCGGCATCGACAAGGCGGGCGTCGTCGGGCACGACTGGGGCGGCGCGCTGGCGTGGCAGTTCGCGCTCCGGCACCCCGAGCGCACCGAGCGCGTCTGTAGCCTCAACGCCCCGCACCTCGCGCCGGCCCCCGTGCCGCCGAGCATCGCGCTCCGCGACGCCTACGGCTTGACGGACAAGACGTACTACATGCGTCACTTCCTCGAGCCGGGCGTCGCCGAGCGCGAGCTCGAGGCCGACGTGCGCGATACGTTCCAGAAGCTCATGCGCCCGGGGAAGTACGCAGACGCCGTCGAGGCGTTCATGACCGTGGGTGATGGGACCTCGTTGCTCGGCAAGATCGGCCCTGGCGAGACGTTCCTGTCGAAGATCGATCTCGACACGTACGTCCGCATCTACAAGCGCACCGGCTTCCGCGGCGGCCTGAGCTGGTACCGCGCGCTGGACCTCTCGTGGGAGCAGGACAAGGACCTGCCCTCCTCGGAGATCGAGCTGCCGGCGATGCTCATTGTGGCGGAGAAGGACCCGCTCCTGCGCGCCGATCTCGTCGAGCAACTGACGAGGCCCCACGTGAAGAACCTGCGCGTCGAGCGCCTCGATTGTGGCCACTGGACGCAGCAGGAGAAGCCGACCGAGGTCTCGAACCTCCTGATCGACTTCTTCGGCGATCTGCGTGATCCGTCGATGGAGTGACGGGCTCAGGTCGAGCGCGTGATCTTCCGGAACCTCTCCGCGAGGCGCCACGCGATCCGCGTCGCCATCGCCATGATCGGGACCTGCGAGTTCACGCCGATGCTCGTCGGCAAGATCGATCCATCCGCCACGAAGAGCCCCGGCAGCTCATACGCCTCGCCGTTCGGATCGACGACCCCGCGCCGCGGATCGTTCGCGGCCCGCGCGCTCCCGAGCGGATGGAAAGCCATGCACTCGATGCGACGCGCGTCGTAGCTCGCCTGCTCGAGTCGGATCGCGTCCTCCCTCGATCGCACCGGCGCCGCGCCCGCCACCGACGTGTAGACCTCGCGCGCGCCCGCCGCGAGCGCCATCTCCGCGAGGATCGTGATCCCGCGGCGCAAACGCGCGAGATCGCGCGGGGCCATCTCGTACGCCAGGATCGGCTCGCGCCCCGGCCCCCTCCGCACCGTGCCTCCGCCTTCGTCGTGCACCATCGCGCCGAACACCGCGAGCCTCCGGACCTCGCGCGCCATCCGCCGCAGCCGCGGGCCCACGCCCGGCATGCTCGCCGCGAGCACGTTCACCGTGCTGTACACCCCGACGAGCTTGATCCCTTCGTGCGCGAAATCGTCCGAGTACACGCTCTGCATCGCGCCGTCCCAGCCGCCGAGCTCCTCGTCGAACATCGCCGCGACGCGCACGCCCGGGTGCAGCGTCACGCGTCGCCCGAGCTTCTCGCTCGCCCGTCCGATCCCGCTCGCTCCGAGCAAGAGCGGCGTGTGCAGCGTCCCGCACGCGGCCACGACCACCGGCGCGCGCACCACGAACGGGAACGAGCGCGCCCCGCCCTCGCCGCCGAGCAGCCAGCCCTCGACGCCCGCCGCGCGCCCGTCCTGCGTGAGCACGCGCGTCGCGAGCGCGTCCGAGACGACCCGCGCACCGCGCGTGATCGCCCGAGGTAGATACGCCACGTCCACCGATCGCTTCGCGCCCGCCGGACAGGTGAAGTTGCACCGCGCGTTGCCCTCGCACGCCTCGGCGTTGCGCCGCAGCGGCTTCATGCCGATCCCGAGCTTCGCCGCGCCCTCGACGAATTTTTGCGTCGATCGTGATCGCATCGCGGCCGGCACTTCGTGCACGGAGATCCTCCGCTCGACGTCCTCGTACGCCGGCTCGAGCGCGCGCTCGGAGAGCTCGTCGAGCCCGAGGTCGTGGACCCATCGATGGTGCACCTCGCCCGGGATCCGGAAGCAGACGCCGCCCGTCAGGAGCGACGAACCTCCCACCGCGCGCCCCATGGTGATGGCGATGATCGGCGTCTGTCCGAGGCCAAACGCGGTCGCCATCCCCGACTCGCGGAAGAGCTTGCGCAGCGCTTCGCTCGGCCGGAACTGCTGGTACTCGTCGGGCCGGTAGTACGGCCCCTCTTCGAGCACGATCACCCGCAGGCCCGCCTCGGCGAGCAACGTCGCCGCCACCGAGCCGCCCGCCCCGGACCCGACCACGACCACGTCACACGAGGCCTCGAACGGCCCCTGCAAGTCTCGCCCGTGGACGATCGGTTCGCCCGATGGGAGGTCGTTCATCGCGCTCGCTCCGGCGCGACGGGTAGCCTGCGACGCGCGCTCGTGCTCGGTCGATCGAAGCCCGTCGAGGCGAGCTCCTCGCCCTCCTCGAAGACGGCCACGCTCGTCGGCACCTTGAAGGCCACGAGCAACATGGCGAGCAGGCCGATCTGGCTCTGCTCGAGCGCCTCCAGGTAGTGGACCCGCCGCGCGATGGGCAGGCGGCTCATGCGGGAGAACGCGCCGATCACGAAGAGCGGCAGCATCTCCAAAAGCAGCGTGAGGACCACGAAGCCGCGGCGCAGGTCGCTGCTCGCGCGGCCCACCGAATGGTCGAGCCACGCGGTCGCGCGCTCGCAGATGGCCGGGCTCGCCGGCACGATCATGCCTCGTTCGTCCTCGTCCGCGTACATGGCCTCCGCGTAGGCGAAGACCACGCGGCGCGACCGCGCCGACAGGCCCCGCACCGGCCAATCGAGCCGATCCACTGCGACTTCGGCTCCCGACTGCGTCCCCGAAGCGACGTCCGACATCGGCCGAAGCCTAGCACTTGTTCGGATGGATACCGGTTTTAGACGTGACGGATCACGAGGGCGGGGGACAAACGCAAAACGCCCCGGGTGGTCCCGAGGCGTTCGGCGGGGTGTTTCTCGCCGAGGTCAGTCGATCAGTAGGGGAGGACGCACTGCGTGGAGCAGGCTCCACTTCCGCCCCAGATGCTCGCCGCGCCCTTCGGCGCGAGGATACCGCCGCAGGTCGTGACCTCGACGGCGTGCGGCGGGCAGGGGGCCTCGACCGGAACGCACTCGCACTCCGGCTCCGGCTCGTCCGGCGGAGCGATCAGCGACGAGGTGCCGCTGCTCGGGGCCTTCACCTGGCAGACGAGCTCGTGATCCGGCGGGCACTCATCGGCCGGCGGCTCCTCGACCGGCGGCTCTTCCTCCGGAGGACAGTCGCACTCGGGCGGCGCGATGAGGTTCGAGGTCCCTCCGACGACCGGGCACTCGCAGGCATCGATGAGCTGCTGCTCACCCTGCCCGACGAACTCCTCCTTCTCGCCGACGCTACACCCGGCGGCGAACGCGAAGAGGGAAGCCATCGCAAAGAGCCCGGAGATCGAACGAAGCGTATTCATGGGGAGACTCCTACGCGCATCGTCGCGCGTCGTGAGAAGCAGCGTCGAATACACGTTCCCCGTGCAACGGCACGGCGAGCCGTGAATTCGAATACCTGCGGAACCCAAAGTGGTGTTCCGCGATGACTCTTCTACTTACCAGTTTACCTGCCGGAAGAGCAAGGACTTTCGTTTTCCGGCCCCCGGATCCCGGGAATGTGTACAGGAATTCAGCCCTCATCCGTCCATAGCGTTTGCTCTTTCAGAATGGGCGTCGGGTGGGCATGATGGAAAGTTTCGTCGTCCGCGCGCGGGCGTCTTTGCAATTCTTCACGCGCGGCGCCGTGTGGTCTTCACGGAGCGGGCGCATGCTCGGATTCGGCCCGCTTCCGTGGCCCTGATACGCTCGGCTCGCCATGGCGCTCCGCGTGCTCCTCATCGACGACGACGTCCGGCTCTTCGAGCTGCTCTCGAGTTACCTCGAGCAGAACGGCTTCCACGTGATCGGAGCCCCGGACGGACCCCGCGGGCTCGCCGCGCTCGAGGCGGGCACGTTCGACGTCGTGCTGCTCGACGTGATGATGCCCGGGATGGACGGGATCGAGGTTTGTCGTCGGATCCGGCAGAAAAATTCGATCCCGATCCTCATGCTCACGGCGCGCGGAGACGAGACGGATCGCGTGGTGGGGCTCGAGATCGGCGCCGACGACTACGTGCCGAAGCCCTTCAGCCCGCGCGAGCTCGTCGCCCGCATCAAGGCCGTGCTGCGCAGGGCCCGCCCCGAGGCCGCCGGCGAGCGGATCGTCGCGGGCGACATCGTCATCGACGTGCCCGGGCGCGTGGTGACGCGCGACGGCGCGCTCGTGGAGCTCACGGGCCTCGAGTTCGATCTGCTCTGCGCGCTGGCCCGCCGCCCCGGGCGCGTGGTCGCGAGGGACGCGTTGCTCTCGGAGGCGGGGCGCGGCGACGTGATCGTCGGAGAACGGACGGTCGACGTGCACATCTCGCACCTCAGGCAGAAGCTCGGCGATGATCCACGCGCGCCCCGGCTCATCAAGACGGTGCGCGGCGTGGGGTACGTGCTGGCGAAAGAGAAGTCGTGAACCGGCTGTCGTGTTACGTGCGCGCCCGGCTGCAGCGCCGCCTCTTCGTGTGGTTCGGCGTGGCGATCCTGGTCTCGGGCGTGGCCTTCTCGCTGGTGATGTTGCTCGTCTCGGCGCCGGGCGGCCCGGCCTGGGCGCGCGAGCTGAGCCGCGCCCGGACCTTCGTGGGCGGGCGCTTCGGCGAGGTGTGGGACGACGGTCGCGCCCGCGAGGCGCTCGCCCGCTCGATGGCGCAGGATCTCGAGGTCAGCGTGATCCTGCGCGACACGAGCGGCGCGGAGCTCGAGGCGTTCGGCGGCGCCTGCGGGCGGAAGGCGTGGACGCTCGAGGCGCCCGTCACGCGTGGGAGCGAGCGTCTCGGCGCCGTGACGATCTGCGCCGAGCGGCCGCGCGCGCACGGCGCGCTGCGATGGCTCCTGCCGCTCGGGGCGGCGAGCATGATCTTGTGGGCGCTCTCGGGCGCGGTGTCGCGCGGGCTCTCGCGCCCGCTCGAGGAGCTCGCGCGCGTGGCGGGCGAGATCGGCCGCGGCAACTACGGCGCGCGGGCGCGGATGGGGCGGCACGTGCACGGCGAGGCCGTGGTGCTGTCTGCCGCGATGAACGAGATGGCCGCGCGGATCGAGCGGCAGATCGGCGATCAGCGGGAGCTGCTCGCGGCGGTCTCACACGAGCTGCGCACGCCGCTCTCGCGCATCCGCCTGCTCACGGAGCTCACGCGGGACGGCGTCTCCGTGCAGAAGAACCTCGACGCGCTCGATCGCGAGGTCGTGGAGATCGACGCCCTCGTCGGGGACTTGCTCGCGCAGAGCCGGCTCGATTTCACGGCGCTGGCGAAGGAGCGGCTCGATCCGGTGGAGGTGGGCCTGCGCGCGCTCGACCGCGCGGGGATCGGCGAGGACGCGCTCGTCGTCGACGGAGCGCCGGAGCCCTTCGAGGCCGATCCCACGCTCTGCGCGCGGGCGCTAGCGAACCTGCTCGACAATGCGAAGAAGCACGGCGGCGGCGTGGTCGCGCTCCGGATCACGGCGGCCGAGGGTGGGGTCGTCTTCGAGGTCGAGGACGCGGGCCGGGGCCTCTCGCCCGGCGAGGAGAAGCGGATCTTCGAGCCGTTTTACCGCCGGCCGGACGAGAAGGCGCGGGAGCAGGGGTCGCTCGGGCTCGGGCTCTCGCTGGTCTCGCGGATCGCCGAGGCGCACGGGGGCCGCGCGCGGGCGGCGAACCGGGAGGGAGGGGGCGCGCGGATCGGGATGGAGCTGCCGGCGGTCGCGCGTCGAAACGTGTAACGACTGTGCTAAGCGTGGCGCCGATGTTTTCCCGCGAGGTCCACGTCGAGGCGATCGTCGTCCGTCCTCTCTCGGTGCCGCTCTGCGATCCGTTCGTCATCGCCACGGGCCGCGTGACCGTGACGCGCTCCGCGGAGGTGCGGGTGACGCTGGCCGAGGGCGGCGCGCGGGCCGAGGGGCTCGGCGAGGGCGCGGCGCTCTGGCCGGTGACGGTCGAGGATCAGCCGGAGGTGCTCGCGGCGCTCGCGGCGGCCGCGGGTCGTTTGTCGGGGCAGACCCTCGTGTTGCCGCGCGTGGACGGCGAGGAGGGCGTGTCGCTCGTGGCGCTCGCCGACCTCGGGGCGAAGCTCGACGACGCGCTCGGGGGCAAGCCGGTGGCGCGGGCGGCGCTGGAGACGGCGCTGCTCGACGCGTGGGCGCGGCTCGTCGGGGTGCCGCTGCGGCGCCTGCTCGGCGGGGCGCGGGGCGCGGCGACGCGTAGCCTCAGCACGGACATCACGATCCCGATCGCCGAGCCCGCGCGGATGGCCGAGCTCGCGCAGGGCTGGGCGGCGCGGGGGTTTCGCCATTTCAAGGTGAAGGTCGGCAAGGACCTCGAAAAGGACCTCGCGGCGCTCTTCGCGATCCAGAGCGCCGTGCCGGACGCGCGGCTCCGTATCGACGCGAACGCGGGTTTCTCCGCGGCGGAGGCGATTTCGATGGGGCGCGCCGCCGAGGCCCGCGGGCTCGCGGTCGAGTGCTGGGAGCAGCCGTGCGCCGCGGACGATCTCGAAGGAATGGCGGCCGTGGCCGCGGCGCTCGCGCCGCCCGTGATCGCGGACGAGTCCGTGAAGACGCTGGCCGATCTCGCGAGGGTGCGGGCGGCGAACGCCGCGGACGGGGTGAACCTCAAGCTCGTGAAATCGGGCGGGCCGCTCGGGGCGCTCGCGGTGGGGAGGGCGGCGAAGGAGGCGGGGATGCCGATCATGATCGGCGGAATGGTGGAGACGCGGCTCGGCATGACGGCCGGCGCGCACGTGGCGGCGGCGCTCGGGGGGGTCGATTTCGTCGATCTGGATACGGCCTGGTTGCTCGCGGAGGATCCTTATCGGGGCGGATACGAGGCGCAGGGGCCGCTCTACGAATTGCCGGAGGCGCCGGGGCTCGGCGTGACGGCCATCGCGTGACGAGGACGGGCAAACCGTCCCTGCCCTGAACAGGTGAAGCGCGTCTGATCATTTTATGCGCTGCGTCGGGCAGCTTTCCGCCCTCCGCGGCGTCTTGTCCGGGCCGAGGGCCCGTGTACGCTCGGATCGTCTCGTTCCTGGAGGCATGGATGTCCGAAGGTCCGCTCGTCTCGCCGCAGCTCGTCATTCACAGCCGCATGCTCTACACGAGCTGGATCCCCGCCGATCCAAAGGCCTGCGCGCGCCTCTTGCCCGCCGTGCTCCGCCCCGCGAAGAACGACGCGGTGTACATGAACCAATACGTTGTCGATACGCCCGAGCAGACGACGGGCTTCGGCGCCTATTCGCTCACGTACCTCGGCCTCGACCTCGACGGCCACACGGCGCCGGACGGCGTGACCCCGGGCCGCTTCTTCACGCATTACCTGAACTCGTCCGAGCGCGTCCGCGCCTACGCGCTCGAGCGCGGCGTCCCGGCCTCGGCCGGCGAGACCACGCTCGAGGTGGAGAACGACGTCGTGACGGCGACGACCTCCGTGGACAGCGTCCCCGTGATCCGCTCCCGCGCCCGCATCGGCAAGGAGATCGGCATGGTCGCCCGCGGCCACCTCTTTTATCTCACGCGCCTCGGCAATCGAATCCTCGGCGGGAGATACCCGTACATCGGTGACCTCGTGACCCCGTTCGAGGTGCTCTCGATCGAGATGCTCGCGCCCGATCACCCCGTCTACGCGCTCCGCCCCGCCTCGCCGCTGAACGTCGTGTCGGGCTCGTGTTTCTACTCGCCGAGCGATTCGTTCGTGTATCCAGGCGGCGAGGTGGACCTGGGCCCCGCCGGCCATTAAACGGCGGGGCCCGAGGTCCGGAGATCGGCTTCGATGCTCGTCCCCGCTACGCGCGGACGGCGCTCGCCTCGCCGCTGAGGAAGGCCTGGACGGCAGCCAGGTCGTAGGCGTTCTCCCAGTGCTCCAGGATCAGGCCTTCACGGAAGCGCCATAGACCGCAGAACGGCACCGCGAGGGTCGCCCCGTCTTCGCGCCGCGCCCGCAGGACGCCGAAGACGGCCCCGAAATGGTCGTTCGCGACGATCTGCTCCACGTCCATCACCAGCGTGCCGCCGGTCGAGCGGATGAGATCACGCTCGTGGCGGACGGCGGCCTCCCGGCCGACGACGCGGCCCGCCGCGGCCTCGCGATAAAACGCCCGATCCGCCCTGTGGAGGACCATATCGTCAGCGGCGAACTCCCCGATGCGCGTCAGATCGGCGTACACGGCGCGCAACATGCGGACGTTGGGGTGAAGGGCGGCGGTCGTCACGACGCCTCCTCGGTGGTGGAGTCGGCGTGCGCCGCCGAGGGACGCCACGTCGGCACGCTCGCGGCGATGTCGGCGATCTCGGCCATGTCCTTCTCGCTCAGCTCGATCTCGGCGGCGCGGCAGTTCTCTTCCAGGTGCTTGATGGAGGAGGTGCCGGGGATCGCGAGAATGGCCGGCGACTTGTGCAAGAGCCACGCGAGGGCGACCTGGGCGGGCTTGAGATCGCGCTTTCTGGCCCACCCGGCGAGGATGCTGTCGGGGCCGGCGAGGGCGCCGTGTCCCATGGGGAACCACGGGATGAAGGCGATGCCATTCTGTTCGCAATGGCGCAGGACCGGCTCGCCGGCGCGGTCCGCGACGTTGTAGAGGTTCTCCACGGCGACGATCTCGGTGATCGCGCGCGCCGCGGTGAGCTGCTCGATCGTGACCTCGGGTTGCCCGGAGAGCGCGATATGACGGATCTTGCCCTGCTCCCGGAGCCGGACGAGCTCGCCGAGCTGATCGGCCAGCGGCACGGCCGGGTCGATGCGGTGGAGCTGATACAGATCGATCCGCTCGAGCCCGAGGTTCCGCAGGCTCATCTCCACCTGCTGGCGGAGGTACGCCGGGCGCCCGCAGGGGACGATGTAGGGTTTTTCGCGGTTCGTCCAGTCCTCGGGTCCGGAGCGGAGGAGCCCGCCCTTCGTGGTGATCACGAGCCCCTTGGGGTAAGGGTGGAGGGCGCGGCGGATGATTTGCTCGTTGGCATCCGGGCCGTACGAGTCGGCGGTGTCGATGAAATTGACGCCGAGGTCGACCGCGCGGCGCAGGAGCCGGATGGCCGCCTCGGGGTCGGCCGGAGGTCCCCACATGCCGGGGCCGGTCAGGTACATCGCGCCATAGCCGAGTCGCCGCACGTTGAGGTCGCCGCCGAGGGTGAACGTCGACGACGGATATGCGAGCGCTTGATTCATTGCAATTCCCCCTTGTCCTTCTCGATCCACGGGTAGCGGCGGAATGCCGGCCGTCCCTACTGGTTTTCCTTCGTCCTCCAGGAGCCGACGGACATCTCCGCCGTGATTCCGGGGCCGAACCCTGCGATCACTCCCTCGCCGTTCTCGCGGACTTTGTTGTCCGCGAACAGGCGCCCGAGGGAGTCGAGCACCACCACGCTGGCGATGTTGCCGTATTCGGTCAACGTGGCCCTGCTGTACCGGAACGACTCCTGGGGGACGTCCAGGTACATGCACAGGTCATTGAGGATGCGCGGCCCGCCGGCGTGGATGATGTAGAAATCGAGGCTGCGCACGTTCCAGCCGTGGCGCTCGACGAGCTGCCGCACCACGGGCGCGAGCGGCTTCATCGTCCCGGGGACCCGCTTGTCGAGCCGGAAATGGAAGCCCGTCTCCTTCACGTGGTACGAGATCCATTCCTCGGTGTCCGGGATGAGGTACGACGCATTGCGCTCGAGCCGGATGCCCGAGCCTCCGCGGCCCCGGACGACGACCGCGCCCACCGCGTCCCCGAAGAGCCCGTCCGACAGGAGCGAGCCGACGTCATCGTCGGGCGGCTGATAACATAACGAGCAGAACTCGCAGGCGACGATGAGGACGTTCGCGCCGGGGTGCGCCACGCAGAAGTCGTGCGCGCGGTTGATGGCCGCCGCGCCGGCCGCGCAGCCGAGCTGCGCGATCGGGATCTGCCGCGTGTCGTGGCGGAACCCCATCTTGTTCACGAGCCAGGCCGTCATGGCCGGCATCGTGAATCCGGTGCACGAGACATAGATGATGGCGTCGATGTCCTCCGCCGAGAGCTCCGCATTCGCCAGCGCCCGCTTTATCACCGGCGGGACCCGGCGCTTCGCCTCGGCCTCGTAGATCTTGTTTCGCGCCTCGAAGCCCGGGTGCTCGAGGGTCTGCTCCAGGGGCTGCACGATGTGCCGCTTCTGCACCCCGGTGCTGCTGATGAGGCGCAATGCGAGCTTCAATTGCGGTTTGCCCGCGTGGAGCCGCTCTGCGAGCCTCAGCGTATCGGCCATCGTGACGATGTTCTCCGGAACCGCGACTTCGGGCCTGCACAAGGTGGCCATGATCCCTCCTCCGTGAGTGGTCTCGTGTCGACGCAGGTCAAGGATGAGAGCCAGGACGCCGTGAAAGGCCGCCCTCGACGACGTCACTTCCCTACGTCATCTGGACCTTTTCGCCGCTCTCGAAGGGCGGCTGCGTCCGATGTCGTGGGGCGTAGGCTCGAGATAACCAGGTCCAATAACTCGGTCGCGAATGTAATGACGTCCCGAGCGTGATACCCCGCGTTCATGAAATCACGGAACATGGTCTTCGCGAGGACGCGGATCTCGGCGCCCGGCATCGACCCACGTGTCGTGCCCGAATCGTGACCGTCTGCCGCCGGCATACCATCGCTCCTCGATTCTCCACCCTGGAGACCGTGTCGATTGCAAAGGAGCGAGCAAGCTCTGGACCAGACGAGCGCGCGCCGGCCGTTTCGGAGAATCCGGCCACGCGAATCCGGTGTTGTCGCGCCTTCGCCGATCGGAGCGGGCTACATCACGCCTTGTGCGACATCGTGGGAGATCGAGCGCGCCGGCCGGGTACATGCTGCGCGGTTTCATTCACGGCATACTGGGTGTGCCGTGCCCGTCGTCGCCGCGGCGGAAATTCGAGGGCGAATGTCGAGAACGCGCGGCGCCTTCAGCATCGGGCGCACGCCCGTGGTCGGGAGCGGCCCCTCCGCACTAGGCCCACGCCCGCGGGGCTCCGGCGCCGTGGTGATCCGGCCTCGGGCGAGCGCCCGTCAGAGGTGCGATTTCAGGAAGGCGAGCGTCAGGGCCCAGGCCTGAGCCGCGGCGACGGCGTCGTAATTGCTGCGCGCGTCGCAGAAGAAGCCGTGGTCGTACTGCGAGAACTCGATGCTGACGTAGGGCTTTTCGTGCTTGCGGAGCGCGTCGACCGTGCTGCGCGTGGATTCCAGCGAGATATACGGATCCTTGCCGGCCCAGATGAGCAGGACGGGCCCGCTTTGCGTCTCGGCGTACGCGAGTTTGTCAGGGGCGATGTTGCCGTAAAACGAGACCGCGCAGCGCAGCTTCGCCACGCCGTTCGCCACGAACGAGAGCCGCCCGCCCATGCAGAACCCGAGCGCGGCGACGCGGCCGTCCGCGACGGCCGGGTGCTTGTCGAGATAATCGGCGGCGGCGCGCACGTCCGCCTCGCTCTGCTCTCCCTTGTATTGCCCCGCGAGCTGCAGGCTGGGGGAGAAGTCCTCGTAGCCGCCCTCGTAGCCGGGCGAGATGCGGTGGAAGAGGTCGGGCGCGAGCGTCACGTACCCCTCGCGGGCGAAGCGCTCGGCGACGTCGCGGATGTGCGCATTGACGCCGAAGATCTCCTGCAGGACGAGGATCGCGGGGCGGGGCTCGTCACCCTCGGGCCGGCAGAGGTAACCGCTCATCGTCGTTCCGTCGCCGACGGGGATCTGGACGCGCTCGGTGCGAATGTTCATCGATGTCTCCTTCGTGCAGGGTTTGGCAGGTCAACCCGCTGCGGGGGTCTCGCCCGGCTGCTCGGCCGGGGGAAGCTCGGCGTCGGGCTTCGTCCGGAAGACGAGCCAGAGCGCCGCGGGCAGGGCGGTGAAATCGGCGATCATCGAGAGGACGAAGGCCACGGCGGAGAGGATGCCGAATTGCCGGATCGGCGGCAGATCCGCCATCCCGAAGGCCAGAAAGCCGCCCGCGTTGATGAGCGTCGCGAAGAAGATCGCCCGGCCCGATACGAAGAGCGTGTGCTGGAGCGCCTTCTCCACCGAGGCGCCGTCCTTGCGACCTTCCTGGAAGTGGTAAAAGAAGTGGATCTGATCGTTCTCGCTCGTCCCGAGCACGGTCGACGCGATGAGGATCGTCGCGACGTTCAGCGTCATGCCCGAGAGGCGCATCACGCCGAACATGACGAGGATCGCGAAGAGCGAGGGGATCATGGCCATGAGCCGCGCCGCCCCGCTGCGGAAGACCAGCAGGAACGTGACGAAGATGATCCCGACCGTGAGCTCGAAGCTCTCGACCAGCGTGGGCACGAGGCTCTGCGAGACCCGCGCCTGCAAGGGCGCCATGCCCACGGTGCGGAGCTCGAACTCCTTCAAGGCAGGGTTCTTCTCGACCGCGTTTTTCCAGTGCCCGTCGATGCTCGCCTGGAGCCGCTCGAACGCCTCGTGTTCGGTCGCCTTCGAGATGATCGTGAAATGGGTCTGTCCGAGGCCGGTTTTCTGGACGAACCGGCCGAGCAGCGGGTCGACGGGCGCGAGGGATTCGAGCGTCCCGGCGAGCTCGTCGAGCGCCTCGGCGTCCGTGGGGAACACGTCGCCGGCGCCGCCGAGGTACTGCATCATGCGCAGGATCGTGGTCGGCCCGATCGCGGCGCCGACCTCGGGATCGGCGACGAGGCCCTCGTGAAACGCCTGGAATCCCTTCAGCGCGTCGGGCTCCGAGACGCTGCCGACGCTGCCTTTCAGCCAGACCTCGGTGATGGAGAGCCCGGGGAGCTTCGATTCGATGGCCTTCGTGTCCGCGTAGAGCCGTGATCCCGAGTTGATGTATTCGACGGGATCGGTGAGCAGCCGCATCGGCTTGACCACGCCGGGCAGGCCGAAGAGCGCGACGCCGCCCGCGACGGAGAGCGCGATCGAGCCGAGGACGAGCGGCCAGCGATACCGATAACTCCACCGGGGCAGCGCCGCGGTGAGCCGGACGAACCAGGCCGCCGCGACCTTCTGCTCGAGCGCGGTCGGCGTCTTCAGGATCTTCTGCAGCGCAGGGAAGAGCGTGAAAATGACGACGTACGTGAGCCCGAGGCCGACCGCGACCCAGATGCCCATTTGCTTGATGGGCTGGATGCTCGACACGACGAGCGCCGCGAAGCCCACGGCGGTCGCGAAGATCGAGGCGGTGCACGCGAGCCACTTGTTGGCGAACGAGAAGACCTGGTGCTCGTCGACGCCGCGATCCGCGGGGCGCTCGACGAAGCGCGATTGCAGGTAGACGAGCGTCGCCGTGGCCGTGACGAGGATCGTCATCGGCACCATCGGCGAGACGATCGTGAGCGTGCCGCCCGTGAGGCCGATGTAACCCATGGAGAGGGCGATGCAGACGCCGAGCGTGATGAGGAACGCCGCGAGCGTGCGCGCCGAGCGATAGAGGAAGAGGCAGAGGCCGATGATGAACACCGCGAAGAGGCCGAAATACGTCGGCCCGGTCTTCTGCATGTCCTCGTCGAGGTAGATGTTCACGTACGGCTGGCCGACCTGGCGCAGCGTCTTCAGCGGGGGGCCGTCGCCGCCGGTCGCCTCGATCGCGCGGCGCACCGCGGTGAGGGTCTCGCGCCGCTGCTCGCTCGAGTGCACGTCGAGCACGAGGGCGATGGCGAGGTAGCCGTCGCCGGCGAGGCCCTGATCCTGGAAGAGCTTGGTGCCGGTGACGAACTTGCGGAGCGCCTCGGATTGCTCCGGCGTCGGGTCGAAGCCGGCCTTGGCGCGGCGGAAAATGGAGAGCGCCGAGTTCGGCTCGACGCGCGGGATATCCTTCAGCGCGCGCTCGAGTTTGTCGAAGCGCTCGAGCACCGCGGGCGCGAAGGGATCGTCGGCCTCGGCGAGCAGGACCGCGAACTCGCCCGCGCCGAAGACCTTCTCGAACTCGCGCGTCTCGACGTAGTCCGTGTCGCTCGTCGCGATGAGCCGCTCGATCGCGTTGTCCTGCTGGACGCGCGCCGCGAACCAGGCCGCGGGCGGGAGGACGAGCGCATAAAGGGCGATGATGATCCAGCGTGCCGCGACGATGCGGGAGAAGAGGCGCACGAGCCAACCGGGCGCGTCGTGGCTCGGGTTCGCAGGGCCTTTCGGGGTGCTCGGAGAGATCGACACGGCACGCTGCTATCACGATCCCGCGCAGGCCGCCCGTCGATCCGCGCGGCGTTTCAGGGCGTAGGCGCTTGCGCGGCGGGCTTCGGGCATGTGGGGTTGCCCGCGTCCTTGAGGAGCTGCGCGAGGAGGGCTTGATCGTCGCGGCGCAGCTTTCCGCGCTCCGCCGAGCAGCGGCAGAGATGCGGCTTGGCGGGCTCGGCGTCGCCGAGCGCGATGTACGCCTCGGCGACGCGCAGGTGGTTCTCGATGACGTCGGGGTCCTTCTCGACGAGGCCTTCGAGCAGCTCGAGCCCCGTCTCTGAATCTCCCTTTCGCAGGAGCGCCGCGGGCGCGACCACGTAGAGCGTGCCGAGCATGCGCGTCGCGGCGCCGCGGCGGAAGTCGGGATCGAGCTCGCGGCTGCGGCTCGCGTAGTGCTCGACCTCGCCGACCATGTCCGCCCCGAGCAGGCCCTTGAGCTGCACGAGCCGCCCGGTGACGACGGCGCGCGCGTACGTGTACGCGGGCGTGTCGATGGGGATCGCGCGGACCTCGGCGTAGGCGAGCTGGCGATCCTCCGGGGTGTCCTTGCCCGCGGCGATGAGCTCTTCGAGCGCGTCGGCGATGGCGAGCGCGTCTTTCGTGGCGATGGCGGTCTTGAGGGAAGCGCTGACGGCGGGGCCCTGCGCGCCGGTCACGCTGCTCCAGCACGCGGGGAGCGCGCCCAGGGCAGCGACGAGGAGGAGAGAGGACCAGCGCACGGGCGGGAGAAATAACACCGTCCGCGGGGAGAAGCGCCCCCGCGGAAACGAGCGAGCGAGCGCTACTTGTCGTACGCGGAGACGACGCCCGCGTAGTCGGACGAGCTCGCGGACTTGAGAGCGAGGATGCCCACCTCGCCGCACGTCGCTTTGCCCTCGCCCTCGCAGATCTTGCCGAGGTTTGCCTGGAACGCCTTGCGCTCGGCGGCGGGCGCCGAGGGGAACGCGACGACGACCATGGGCGGGAGCTTGTCGCTCGACCAGACGGACTTGAGCCCCGCGTCGATCTTGCCGGCCTCGGCGAGCTGGGCGTCGTCGACGAGCGCGCAGACGGCGTCGCCCTTCACGACCTTCTTGATCGTCTGGATCGGGCGGGTCGTCGTGACCATCGTGAAATCGTCGAGCTTGAAGGCGCCCTTCGAGACGACCTTGTTGATGAACTTGGCGTCGTCGGCGTGGTCACTCGCGAGCGTCTTGCCCTTGCAACCGGCGAGGTCCGAGGCGCTCTTGCTGATGAGGTGGTACTGCTGGCCGCCCGCGCGGTTCACCGCGACCTGGCCGATGATCTCGAGGTTGTGTTTGCCCTTGAGGCCGAGGAAGGCGCCGAGCGAGAGGATGCCGTAGTGAGGTTTCTGGGCGGAGATGAAGGCCTCGGCGTTGCCGCGGCTCGTGTGATACTCGCCCTTCGCGCCGCTCCAGCCGTTCTGCCTGGCCGCGACGGACACGAACTTGTCGACATAAGGCTGAGCTTGCGCCGCGCTCCCCACCCCGTGCTCGCGGAGCACGAGGACCCCGATCGGCGCCTCCGCGGCCGCGTCCGCGCACAAGAAACCAGAGGCGGAAGCGATCACGGCGGTGGCGAGCAGGGAGCGAAAGACAGTCGTTCGCACGGGTAGACCTCCTGGCTGACTTGGACGAGCGAGCCGGGACTCTATGCACCGAGAGCCGTACCGACATCGGAAAAAATGAAGAGCACGATCAGCCCGGGTGCGTGAAGGTGGGACGGGCGGGTTTCGGGCAAGAAATCGTCATGGATTCGATGGGTTGCTCGGGTACGTCCCGTCCTCTTCCCAGGTGTCCACGAAGGTCACCTTCACATCACCCCGCATCGCCGCGACGTCCACGGCAGTATGCTCTTCCACACGTTGGTAGCGAAGGTCGACCTCCCCACGGCCGACCGAGAGGCGCTTGACCTCGACCCAGTGCAGCCATCGCGGGAGGGTGGGACGGACGATCCGCAGCTCGCTCCCAGGCGCGTTGGGCGAGAGGCCGAGGAGGGAGGCGAGGAGCGTGGCCCACGAGGCCGCCGCCCAGGCCTGAGGGCTACACGCGACAGGGTAACGGACGGGGACGCCGAAGGCGCTGCGCGCAAAGCCGCAGAAGAGCTCGGGCATGCGATAGCCGGGGAAATGCTGCGCCGCCTCGAAGAGCGCCGTGATGAGCTCGAGGGCGAGCGGCTCCTGGCGGTAACGCTTGAAGCCGAGGGCGATGAGGGCGTTGTCGTGAGGCCAGACGGTGCCGAGGTGGTAACCCGTGGGGTTGTACCGAGCCGCGCGGGTGGAGAGGGTGCGGATGCCGAAGCCAGAGAAGAGGTCTTCCTCCATGAGACGGCGCGCCATGAGCTCGCCGTGCGCGTGCGGGACGGCGCCCGCCCAGAGCGCATGGCCCGCGTTGGAGGCGACAGTCGCGACCTGTCGCTTGTGTCCGTCGAGCGCGATCGCGTAGGCGTTCTCGGAGGGCATCCAGAAGGCCGCGTCGATGGCGTCGCGTAACCTCGCGGCGCGGAGCTCCTCGGCCTCGGCCCGCGCGGCGTCGCCGAGCGCGCGGTAGACGCGGGCCGCGGCGCGGCGGCTCGCGTAGGCGTAGGCCTGCACCTCGACGAGCGCGATCGGCGCTTCGGCGAGGGTGCCGTCAGGATGCGTGATCGCGTCGGTGGAGTCCTTCCAGCCCTGGTTGACGAGGCCCGCGTCCGAGCGGCACGCGTACTCGAGGAAGCCGTCGCCGTCGCGATCGCCATATCGATCCATCCAGAGGAGCGCGGCGTCGAGGTTCGGGCGGAGCTCGCGGACGAGCTCGAGGTCGCCGGTCGTGCGGTAGTACTCGGCGAGGAGGATGATCCAGAGGGGCGTGGCGTCGACGGTGCCGTAGTAGGGCGAGAAGGGGACGACGCCGAGGCGCGCGAGCTCGCCGCGGCGGTATTCGTGCATGACCTTGCCAGGCTCCTCGTCGCGCGTGGGATCGTCGCGCTTGCCCTGGTGGTGGTTGAGCAAGCGGAGCGCCTGGCGCGCAGGCTCGGCGGAGAGCCACAGGTAGAGCAGCGCCGTGATGATGGTGTCGCGCCCGAAGAGGCACGCATACCAGGGGATGCCGGCGGCGATGAAGGGCGCGTCGGGCTCACCCGAGAGCAGCACGCGGAGGTCGCTCCGGGCCTTCGCGAAGATCGCGTTGAAGAGGCTGTTCGAAGTCTCGACGCCGACCTGGCCGGCGAGCCACTGCTTGTACCCGGTGAGCGTACGTCGTTGCGGCGGGGGGCCGTTCGTCGTGGTCGCGAGGGGCGAGGCGTCGACGCTGACGCCGATGGTGATGCAGATGGAGCCGCCCGGGCGGAGCTCGATGCGATAACTCGCGGTGCACGCTTCGAGGCGATCGGGGCTGGGATCGAAGCGGACTTCGGTGCGCCTCGCGAGGCCGTCGGCGCCGTCGTAGCGGAAGCGGAGGACGCTCGCGCCGTGCTCGGGCGCGCGCGCGTCGCCTTTGCGCGCGCCCTTCACGATGCCGCGGACCTCGAACATGTCGGAGAAGTCGGCCTCGAAGTGGAGCGCGACGTCGAGCGTGACGGGGAAGCGGTTGTAGTTCTGGAACGTGAGCGACTCGCTGACCTCGGCGGGACGAACCAGGCGGTAGCGGCGGATCTGGATGGTCTGCTCGTGGACGACCTGGCCCTCGGGCGTGACGAGGTTCGGGTTCGTGAGCACCTGCGCGCCGAGGAAATGCGCGTGGTCGCTGGAGAGCAGGATCGTCGGGCGCAGCCCCTGGATGGCGAGCTCGTAGCTGCTCAAGAACCGCGTGTCGCCGAGGTAGAGGCCGTAGCCCTCGCGGTTCTTGCGCGGGACGTTGCCCTCGGCGTCGGTGAGGAGGAAGAGGTCGCCTTCCTTGAGGAGGGTCGCGTCGCGGATGTCGCGCGCAGAGGGCGGCGCGTCGAGCGAGACGATGCCGGAAGGCGCGGGTTCGGGCAGTGGCGCGGGAAGCGCGAGGCCCTCGGGGAACGCGCGGAAGCCGCCGCGCGCAGGGTCGTCGTCGTGAGGTCCGTTCATCAGGCGACCTCCTCGCGGGCGCGGTCGACCTCACGCGCGACGGACTCGAGGAGATCACTCACGTCGAAGGGCTTCGAGAGCACACGGCGGACCTGCGGCGTGAGGCGGAGCTGCGCGAGGAACGCCGAGACGACGATCACCGGCGTATGGCGCGTCTCCGGCTTCTGGCCGAGCTCTTCGAGGACCGCGTTGCCGTCCTTGCCCGGCAGCATCAGGTCGAGCAGCACGAGGTCCGCGCGCTCGCGCAGGGCGATCGCGGCGGCGTCGATGCCATCGGCGACGCCGACGACGTCGTAGCCCTCGGCGCCGAGCAGGAAGGTCTCGAGATCCCGGAGCTCGGGGTCGTCCTCCACGACGACGATCTTCTTCCTCGGCACGAGTAGGGCTCCTCCGATCGGTAGGGGAGGCGGGCTGCGCCGGGCTCGGCCGATCGCAGCCCCCAGAGATCCATCGACTCCCGGAGCACGTACGGTGCCGCGGCCGTGTGGCGGACGCGCACGTGCAAGCGAGCTCGGGCCGAGGCGAGCGGTCGGGGCGCGAGGCCACGCTCGAAGCGGCTCTCCGCGGCGCTTCGAGGGACCGGCCCCCGAGGTGTCGAAAAGCGAAATTCGTCCTTGCGCGCGGCCCTTCAGCCGATCTATCTATACGCCCCCGTTGGCCGAGGGGCCGATGGATACGATGCCCTTCACGGGAAGTGCATCACGCGAAGATGGCGGAATTGGCAGACGCGCTGGATTCAGGTTCCAGTGCCCGCAAGGGCGTGGAGGTTCAAGTCCTCTTCTTCGCACTGCTCGGGTTGGACAATCACGTCGAGGGGAATCGCGACTTCGCTTGATGAGGTAGGCAGCCGTGATCCCCTGCGGATCAGGTGCCAGCCTTGACGAGGACGATCCAATGTCGCATGGCGCGCCGGGGGGCTCGGGGGGGATGAAGCAGGTTCGCTCCCCGGAAGTCGCGACCGGCGCGCGACGCACGCGATTCGTCGGCGTCGCCGCGAGCCTCCTGCTCGTCGCCGTCGGGTGCAAGTCGTCGAAGGAAGCCGGAGCCGGCCCAGCGCCGAGCGCCTCCGCCGCGACGAGCGCCGAAGCACCCGCGACCTCGGCGCTCGTGGCGCCACCCCCGCCGCCGAGCGAGCCCACGGGCACAGGCGTGGGCTCGTTCGTCCCCGCCGCGCAAACCGAAGCCTGCAAGGCGCAGAGCGGCGACATCGCGACGTACCTGCAGCGCGGCGAAGTCACGGCCGCAGGGCACGAAGGATCCATCGCGGCAGCCTGGCTCATCAAGCTCGCCGCAAACAAGCCAGGCGCGCAGCTCGCATTCGCAGGATTCGCGCTCGACGCGAAGCAAGTGGCACGCGCGCGCGGCATCGGGACCGCGAACGAGGTGACCCCGCGAATCTTCCCGAACGGCGCAGGCTTCACGCTCGTCTGGTTCGACGCCGCCGGCCTGGCCTACACGAAGCCACGCTGGGAGACCGCGCCGGCGCCGGTGATCGAGCACCTCGGCGCAGTGAGCGGCGCAAACGCGGACGACGTGGCCCTCGCAGCGACGCCCGCAGGCGCGATCGTCGCCGTGGCGCCGTTCAACATGGACAAGGCACAGCTCGGCCTCTTCCAGTTCGCCCCGACCGACGCCGCAGCGCCCGCCGTGCAGGCACTCGGCGCGACCCACCACGCCAAAGAGCCACATCGGCCCGCAGTCGCCGCAGACGCGAGCGGCTACACGGTCGCCTGGCACGAAGGAGACGGGCGGATCGTCGTGTCGCGCTTCGATCTCACAGGCAAGGAGATCGACGAGGCCTACACCCTCGCAGCAGCCCCAGCCGAAGGCGTGACGCGTGATCGCGTGAACCTCGTGGCCACGACGAAAGGCGCGATGGCCGTGTGGATCGAAGGCGACAAGATCCTCGCGCGCGCCGTCGACGCAGCCGCACGCCCCGGCGAAAAGACATGGCTCGTCGGCCGCGGAAAAGCAGCCGCCCTCGCCCCCATCGACGACGGCGCGCTCGTCGTGTTCCTCGGCCCAGAAGGCGGCAAGGACGATCAGGTGCTCGCCGTGAAGCTCGCCGCGAGCGGCGAGCCATCAGCCACGGGTATGCGCATCAGCGACGGTACAGGTCCCGTGAAGGACCCAGCCGCAGTCACGCCCGCCAGCCCGCGCATGGGCTTCCTGTGGACCGAGCCCATGAGCAACGGCGTGAGCACGAAGCGCGCGATCCTGCGGACGATCGAGTCGAGCTGCATTCCCTGAGAGGGCGTTTCACAGGCGCAGCGCTGGGGCTTCGCCCCAGACCCGACCAGGGGTTGTCCACCCCTGGACCCGGACCAGGCACGGCCTGGACCGAAGGTGGATGAACTGCGCGATGCGCAGCTCATCCAGGGGAGATCAGGAGGCGAGGAACGTGGAGAGCTTGCCGCCCGAAGCGACGTGGGCCTGAGCCGCGCTGAGCTCGCTGAAGTCGAGTCCGCGCACGGAGAGCTCGTGGTACCGGCTCTTCTCGACGAAGCGAAGCTCCTCAGGGCGCGCCCAGTCGACCACGTGTGGCGATTTCGTCGAGATGATGATCTGTCGATGTTCGGCGCAAGCCTCGATCACCTCGAGCAACGCGCCAATCTTGCCCGGCACCGCAGCGACCTCAGGCTCCTCGATGAGCAACGCCGTCGCATCCGGATCCACGAGCGCGACGAGCAACTCCAGCCGGCGGAGCACGTTGTCCTGCAAGCGGCCGAAGTCGACTCCCTCGAAGGTGATGCCAGCCCGGTCCTGCGGCGCGACGTCGGCGCGCGCAGTCGTGTCACGCATGATCTGCACGGCGAGCACGCCCGGCGCGCCGATGCGCTGGCAGAGCTCGACGACCTTGTCGTACCGATCGCGGTAAAGCTCGAACCAGATGACGAGCGTCGACGCGAGCGAGAGCAGGCGCGCGTCGAGGCCACGCGAGGTCCAGAGCACGCCCGATCGCCCCGTGAGCGTGACACTCGCGCGATCCTCGAGCGGAGGGCGCGCGAGCGCGAGGCCGAGCCAGCGAATGCCCTCGAGGTAGGCCCGGATGCGGCGCGCGTCCTCGGGCACACGATCGGACGACTCCCCCGCGAGCGCGAGCGCCCCGACGCCCGAAGGCAACGAGATGCGGCTCCCATCCCCGAAGACGGCGCGCCGATCCCGCACCGTCCAGAGATCCACGTTCGCCTCGTCCGTGCGCGCCGCGTGTTCCTCCCAGCGCATCGAGGGCGGGAAGGGCTCGTCGTCGTCGTCGAGATCCTGGAAGCGCCGATCGTACGCATAGACCAGGTGTTCGCCGCCCTCGCCCTCGAACTCGCAGCGGAAATGGCGCGGCTTTTCCGGATCACTCAGCGCGTGGACGGCGATGTGCGCGCCCTCGGCGATGCCCTGGACGAGCAGGGAGGCGAGGCTACCGCCCTTCGCGAAGAGCACGGTGCGGCGCGGAGAGATGGTGAGCTCGATCGTGCCGCTGCCGAGCGCCTGGTACTCGCCGATCGTCACGGACACGAGCCGGGCGGCCGGGGCTCGGGGAAGAACGGAGGAGCGAGCCGGTTCGATCATGAGAGGGCATCTTCCTCCTACCACGCGGCGCGGGGAGTTGGCGTATCCCTTCTGCACGGTCGGGACGCTTCGTTCCGTCCCCCTTGGTTTGCGAGCGTAAGCGAGATTAGGCGCTAGAATTCGTGGGTGAGCGAGGCCATTTCCCCGAGGTCCGCGCTTTCGCGCGTCGCCCGCGCCGAGGGCCCCACGGAGCTCCTTCCTCTCTCGGATCCCTTCCTGCGGGGGCCGAGGTCGACGAAGAAGAAGCCCCTCTCGCCGCTGGCCCTGACGTCGATCCTGGCGCCATTCTTGGCCGGACCGCTGGGCTCGGTCGCCGCGATCGTCTTCGGCTGGGCAGCGCGGAGGGAGCTCGACGGCGTACGCCCGGAGCGCCGCGGGTACGTCCTGGCGACGCTGGGAATGGGGTTCGGGATCTGCCTGACCGTGGCCTGGGGCGCGGCCATCGCATTCGGCGTGTGGACGATGGAGCAGCGCCACGAGGCGGAGCTCGCGTCCATCACGAACGTCGTGGCGTCGGAGAGCGTGGAGGCGTCGCCCGAAGAGACGGCCGAGGCCGCGGAGCCGACCGCGAAGGCCGTGCCGATCCTCCAGAAAGAGACGTCGGTCCGCAAGGAGGGGAGCGTCACGCTCGTGGACGTCGGCGTGTCGGTGTCGTCGTTCTCGCAGGAGCTCGCGAAGCAACGCGCGGCCGCGGCCGCGGCGGGCGAGACGATCGTCGTGATGACGACGAAGGGCGAGTGTCCGTCGTGCCGCAGCGTCTCGTCGTCGCTCGTGGATCCGCTGATGCAGACGGCGCTCGCGAAGGTGCGCCTCGTCCGCGTGGACATCGACGCGTTCGAGGAGGACCTCACGGGGCTGAAGATGCCGCACGATCGGGTGCCGGGCTTCTTCCTGCTCGCGCCGGACCTGTATCCGCGCGACGGGATCGACGGTGGAGAGTGGGACGAGGACGTGCCGGCGAACATGGCGCCGGTGCTCGGCGCGTTCGTGCGAGGGAAGTACGACATGCGGCGGCAGAACTTCGAGCCGAGCCTGAACGGCGGCATCAAGCTCTGAGGTAAGCGAAAAGCCCGCTCCGATCTCGGGCGCGGCGCGTCCGTCCCCTGCTGCTACGATGCGGCCTCATGAAGCGCGCCGGGCAGATCGTGATCATCGTCCTCTGCGTCCTGTTCAGCGTCTCCGCCGCGGTGAACGTGATGTCGGACAACACCGAGGTCGAGCGCGCGGCGGCGGCGGTGGCGTGCGGGGAGCAAGGGCCGAACTGCCGCGCGCAGGTGACGCGGCTCGAGCGGACGCCGTTCGGCCAGACGTTCGAGATGGTGACGCCGAAGCGGACGGTGGACGTGGTCTGCCGGCGCGCGTTCGTGATGGTCGGCGAGTACGCCTGCAAGCTGCGCTGATGGGAAAGGCCGCGCTCCGGTCACTCCCCGGGCTCGTCTGCCCGCGCTGCCGAGACCACCACCAAGCACCCGCCGAACGAACGACACCGCTCGCGTTTTGCCCGCGCGACGGGTTTGCCCTCGTCGCCCCGCTCGTCCTCGCCGACGCGGACGGGGATCCCTTCCTCGGGAGGACGATCGCGCAGCGGTACGTGGTCGTGGGTCGGATCGGCGCAGGCTCGATGGGGGCGGTGTATCGGGCGCGGGACATCACGCGGGGGCAGGACGTCGCGGTGAAGGTGTTTCGTGGCGATCGAGGGCGCGGCGCGCGGGCGCTCTCGCGGCTCGATCGGGAGGCGCGGGTCCTGTCGATGCTCCGGTCGCCGCACACGGTGCAGGTGCTCGACGTGGGCGAGGTCGTGCACGGAGGCGAGGACGCGCTGCTCGCGCCGACGGTGTCGCGGTACCTCGTGATGGAGATGCTCGAAGGGGAGCCGCTCAGCGTCCGGCTGCGGCGAGAGGGGCGGCTCTCGATCGCGGAGGCGACGCGGCTCGCGACGGACGCGCTCACGTCGCTGTCGGAGGCCCACGAGAAGGGGATCGTCCACCGGGACCTGAAGCCGGACAACGTGTTCATCGCGCGCCTGCCGGGAGGGGCCGAGGCTGGGAAGCTGCTCGATTTCGGGCTCGCGGACCTGGAGCCCGCGGGAAGCGAGCGAGCGGAGTCGGCTCCCGCGGCGACGAAGGGGCCGGTCGGTACGCCGCGGTACATGTCTCCCGAGCAGGCGTTGGGGGAGGTGGTTGACGCGCGCAGCGATCTTTATGCGGTGGGCGCGCTCCTCTACCAGATGCTCGTGGGCAGGCCGCCGTTCGTGGAGCGGGGCGCGGCGCAGGTGATGGCGAAGCACGTGCACGAGCCGCCGGTTCCGCCTTGCGAGGCCGCGCCCGAGGCGGGCATCCCACGCGCGCTCTCGGACCTCGTGGTGCGTGCGCTCGGCAAGCGTCCGGAGGATCGGCCGGCGAGCGCGCGGGCGTTCATCGCGGCGATCGAGGAGTCGTTCGCCCGCGCTTAGGGCCCGGCGCGGCGCGGCAAGCAGCGGACGGGCGCGAGGCGGCTGTACGGCGCGAGGAGAGCCGTGTACCTTCGCGCACGGCCAACGATGGATCCTCGTGAAATCGAAATGCTCGTCCAGCGCCTCGTCGCGAACCCCCACGACCAGGAGGCGCTCGCATACGCGCATCGCGCAGGCGCGCAGGACCCTCGCTCCTACGCCATGCTGCTCGAGCGCGTCGGGACGCAGACGCCGGATCCCGCCTTCGGCGCACACTGGCTGAGCGAGGCCGCGAACGTCTGGCAAGCAGCGTTCGGCGACATGAACAATACCGTGCGCACGCTGATGCTCGCGGTCGACAGGGATCCGACGCATCGCTCGGCCGAGCGGCTCGCGCAGATGTTCCGCGAGAAGGGCGACGTGATGTCGCTCGTCCAGCTCTACGAGCGTCAAGCGAAGGGGCTCGCGCCGGCGGCGGCGAAGCCGGAGGTCCGCGCGCAGCTCATCAAGCTGCACGAGGAGCTCGGGCGGATGTGGAGCGAGCCGCAGCTCGCGCGGCCCGATCGCGCCGTCGAGAGCTGGCGCAAGGTCGCCGAGCTCGATCCGCGCAACGTGTACGCGATCTACGCGGCGCGAGAGATCCTCAAGGCGCAGCAGCAGTACGCGGAGGCGATCCCGTACTTCGCGATGGAGCAGGCCATCGCCGAGGATCCCGAGCGCAAGCTCGCGCTCTACCGGGACGAGGCCGACATCCGCAAGCGCGTGGGCGACATGCCGGGGGCGACGCAGGCGCTGCGCTCGGCGCGCGCGGTGCGGCCGACGGACGTCGCGCTGACGCAAGAGCTCGGCGTGAGCGTGCTCGAGCGCATCAACGCAGGCGAGAACGTGCCGCAGCCGGAGCGCGACGAGGCCGCGGCGATCTTCGTGCAGCTCGCGGAGACGTACGACGGGGAGTACGGGCTCTCGTACTCGCTCTCGGCGCTCGGCGCCTCGCCGGGGCACGATCGCGCGATGCAGCTCGCGGATCACTTCGCGACGTTGCTCGGACGCACGGGCGAGCTCGGTCCGCAGTACGCGGCGTACCTGAAGGCGAACCCGAACGGGTTCATGGCGAACGTGGCGCGGATGAAGGTCGGCAGCGCGCAGCCGCCGCCTCCTCCGATGCCCGCCGCGCCCCAGGCGGCGCAGCCGGTGCAGCCGGCGCAGCCGGTGCAAGCCGCGCAGCCCGCGCCGGCCGCGCAGCCCGCCGCGCAGCCCTCGCAGCCTCCGATGGCGGCGCCTGCGGCGGCGCCTTCGTTTGGTCCTCCGCCCGAGACGCGCGCGGCTTCGCCTTCGGTCGCCGCGATGCAGGCGCCGGCCGCGCCCGTGGGTGACGTGAGCGCGCTGCTCGAGGAGGCCTCGGCCGAAGCGCAGAAGGGTCGCAAGCCGCAGGCGTACCAGAAGTACCGCGACGCGCTGAAGATCGATCCGGGGAACTCCGAGGCGCTCTCGTGGGTCGAGGAGTACCTGCGGCAGAAGCGCATGTTCGCGGATCTGCGCGACGTGCTGCTCGCGGCGTCGCGCGTGTCCACGGTCTCGCCCGAGACGCGCAAGGCCCAGCTCCGGGACGTCGCGGGCATGTGCGAGTCGCAGCTCCGCGACATCGAGACGGCGATCGCGGCGTGGAAGCAGCTCTGCCAGATCGATCGCGGCGACGAGCAGGCGCGGGATCAGCTCCGCAGGTTGCTCGAGCGCGCGGCGAAGTGGGACGACCTCGCGACCGTGCTCGAGCAGGACGCGATGGGCACGCCCGACACGGAGCAGAAGCTCGCGATCGAGAAGAAGCTCGCGACCCTGCACGAGGGGAAGCGCAAGGATCCGGTGGCCGCGGCCGAGGTGTGGACGCGGATCGCGTCGCTCGTGCCCGAGGACGAGCAGGCCGTGAACACGGCCGTCAAGCTCTACGAGAAGGGCGAGCGGCTCGACCTCGCGGCGCAGGCCATCGCGGACAACATGAGCGGGTTCACGGACCCGAACACACGCGCCGGGCTGCTCCAGAAGCTCGGGGAGCTCCGGCTGAAGCTGAACGATCCGGGCGCCGCGGGCGACGCGTTCGCCGAGGCCGCCGAGCTCGCCAAGCAGGCGAAGGTCTGGGAGCAGGCCGAGAAGGCGTACACGGCCGCGGGCCGGATGTCGGACGCGGCGAACGCGATCGAGCAACGCGCCGAGCTCGCGGACGGCAAGCAACAAGCCACGCTGCTCGCGCAGGCGGCGGAGCTCTTGCTCAAGGCGGGCGACGCGCCGGGCGCGGTGATCCGCCTCGAGCGCGCGTCCGAGATCGATCCGACGAACGACGGGTACGTGCAGTCGCTCGAGGAGCAGTACCGCGCGGCGGGCAGGCTGCCGGATCTCGTGCAGCTCCTCCTCGCGCGTGGCGAAAAACTCAACGATCGCGGCAAGCGCGTGGCGTCGCGGCGCGCGGCCGCCGAGGTGCAGCGCTCGCTCGGCGACCACGAGGGCGCGCGCGAGAGCCTCTTGCTCGTGCTCTCCGACGGCGACGACGAGGGCGCGCTCGCGCTGCTCGTCGAGGACGCGGCGCAGCGGGGTGATCATCAGGAGTGCGTGGAGCTCCTGCGCAGGCTCGGCGCGATCACCAAGGCGCCCGCGGACAAACTCAACCACGCGCTGCGCGAGGCGAGCATCCTCGCCGAGGGCCTCGACGACGCCGACGGCGCGATCGAGCGGTACGAGTCGATCCTGAAGACGCTCGATCCGAAGAGCCGCGTGGCGCTCGCGGCGATCGCGAACCTCGAGGAGCGGCGGAACAACCCGCAAGGCGCGGCGGCGGCGCTCGAGCGCGAGGTCGCGCTGGCCGAGGGCGAGCAGAAGGTCGAGCTCGCGCAGCGCCTCGCGCAGCTCTACGAGGGCAGCCTCGGCGATCCGCGCGGCGCGATCCGGGCGCTCGAGATCGTGCACGCCGCGGACGCGGAGGACTTCGACGCGATCGGCAGGCTCGAGCGGCTCTGCGCCGAGGTCGAGGACTGGCCGCGCGTCGCGCACTTCCTGCACATGCTCATCGAGGTCGAGGGCGACGATGAGGAGCTGTCGCGCATGACCCGGCGGGTCGCCGACATTCTCTTCGAGAAGCTCGGCCGCGGCGACGAGGCGCTGGCGGCGCTCGACAAGGTCGCCGAGACGGGCGACGAGCCCTGCCGGCGCGCGTACGTCGAGCTCGGCGACAAGCTCGGGTGGAAGGGCCTCGTCGCGACGAAGCTCGTCACCTGGAACGAGTCGGGCACGGGCGCTGCGCGGAACGAGGCGCTGCGCGGCGCGTTCGATCGTTTCATCGAGGTCGGCCGCGACGCGGACGCGGCGCGCGTGGCCATGGAGCTCGCGCGCTCGCGCGGCGCCGATCGCGCGCTCGCCGAGCAGCTCGAGCAGCTCGCGATCAAGCTGAAGGACCTCGACGCCCTCGGCGTCGCGCACGACCTGCTCGCGAAGGACTTCTCCGGCGCGGCGCGCGCGGCCGAGATGGTGCGGCAAGCCGAGGTGCAGATCGCGGCGTCCGTGCCCGCGAACGAGGCGATCCAGCACGGCGAGGGCGCGCTGACGAGCGTCCCGCCGAACGAGGTCGAGCCCTTGCTCGCGCGGCTCGCGGCGCTAGCGCCCGACGTCACGCAGGTGATCGACGTGTACGAGCGTCAGGTGGCGCGTTGCCGCCTGCCGGCCGACAGGCTCGCGGCGCTCGCGCGCGCGGCGCAGGTCGCGGCCGAGCGCGGCGCGAACGATCGCGCGCGTAGCTTCTTCGAGCTCGCGCTCAGCGCGGGCGTCCAGGAGGAGACGCTCGTCGCGCTCGAGGCTGCGGCCACCGCGGGCGACGAGCGCTCGGGCGGCACGGGCCTGCGCCGCATCCTGGCCGAGGCGCTTGCCGGCGGCGGCCAGGGTTCGCGTGACGGCGGGCGGACGAAGAGCGCGCTCCTCCGGCGCGCCGCGACGATCGCGCACCGCGCGCTCGGCGACGTCGAGCGCGCTTTCAAGTGGCTCGGCGACGCGCTCGTCACGCACGTCGACGACGCCTCGCTCGACGCGCTCGAGGCGCTCGGCCGCGAGCTCGGCGATCTGCCGCGTGTCGAGGCAACGCTCACGCGCGCGCTCGAAGAGGTCTTCGACGGCCCGCTCGTCCGCAAGCTCCTGCAGCGCCGCGCGCGCCTGCGGCGCGACGCCTTGAACGACAAGAAGGGCGCCGGCGTCGACTTCAAGAAGCTCCACGACCTGTCGCCCGCCGATCAGGACGTGATGAACGAGCTCTCGAACCTGCTCACCGAGCTCGGTGATCACCGCGGCATGATCCAGCTCTACGAGGATCAGATCCTCCGCGGCCGTGATCCCGCGGTCCGCGCCGAGCTCGCGCGCAAGGTCGCGCGGCTGTGGGAGGAGGAGCTCGGCGACGCGCGCGAGGCGGCCGACGCCTGGCGCCGCGTGCTCCGCATGAAGGCCGGCGACCAGGAGGCGACGCAGGGGCTCGAGCGCGCCAAGACCGGCAAGCTCAAGCGTCCGCCGCCGCGCCCGGCGATGGCGTCGGTGCCGCCTGCGGCCATGGCGACGCCTTCCGCGCCGCCGCCTGCGGCCGTGGCGACGCCTTCCGCGCCGCCGCCTGCGGCCGTGGCGACGCCCGCGCCTCCGGCGTGGCAGCCGCCGGCGACGGACAACGAGCCGACGCCGATGGCGCCCGCGGCCGAGTTGTCCGCGCCTCCGCCGATGGTCGCGGCGCCTCCGGCGTACGTGCAAGCCGAGCAGCCGCAGGCGTACGCGCAGCAGCCCGCGGCGCAGACGCCGGAGGAGGCGTACGCGCAGCAGCAGGCGTACGCGGCGTACTACGCGCAACAGCAGGCGTACGCGCAGCAGCAGCCCGCGGCGCAGACGCCGGAGGAGGCGTACGCGCAGCAGCAGGCGTACGCGGCGTACTACGCGCAGCAGCAGGCGTACGCGCAGCAGCAGCAGGCGTATGCGCAGCAGCAGGCGTACGCGCAGGCGCCGGCTCCCGCCGCGCAGCCCGCGCAAGGCGAGGAGCTCGAAGAGGCCGAGCTGCTCGACGACGAGTCCTGACGACGAGGGGGCGCCCGCGCTGCCCCCGCCTCACCAGAAGATCGATCTCCTCGCCTTCAGCCCCCGATGCAGCATCGACTGGATGGTCGCCTTCACGCGGAGGACCTTCTCTTCGATGATCGCGTCGTCGTCGTCGGGATCGCCGTCGAAGCGCATGGGCTCGCCGAACGAGATCCTGTAACGCGTGGGCAACGGTAAAACCCCGCCGGGCACGAGGAGCTGCGGCAGGATCGGGAAGCTCGGCAGATGCAGCGCCTTCGCCACGCGGCGGAGGTTGCCGAGCGAGACGTACTGCTCCTCGGCGCCGATGACGGCCACGGGCACGATCGGCGTGTTCGTCTCGAGCGCGAGGCGCATGAAGCCGAGCCCGAAGTCCGTGAGCTTGTAGCGCTCGGCGAAGGGCTTCGTGACGCCGCGGATGCCCTCCGGGAAGACGAGGATCGCCTCGCCGAGCTCGAGCAGCCGGCGCGCGTTCTCGGGCACGCCGACGACCTGCCCCACACGGGAGAAGAACGTCGAGACGAACGGCAACGTCTGCGACCATTTTTCCACCATGCTCCGCACGATGCGCGGCGGCTCCGCGTCGAGGAACATCGAGGCCGCGATGATCACGCCGTCCATCGGGATCTGCCCGGAGTGGTTCGCGACGAGCAGCACACGCGAAGGGGGCACGCGCTCGATCCCGCTGACGATCGTGCGGAAGTAGAACCGGTGGAAGAACGCCGCCACGCCGATCGTGTACTTCGCCCACTGGGGATCGAGCCCGAAGGGATCCACGCCGCCGCCGCCCAAGGGGATGGGCACACGACGAAGGCGCTCCTCGAAGTCTCTGCCGAGCAGCTTGATCCCGAGCTCGCCGATTCCGTCGTGGGCGACATCGAAGAGCGAGCGCGCGATCGGGAGGGCGCTTTGGGTCGCGACGGTCGAGAGCTTGCCGAGGGTGCGCGTTGCTCCATCCAGCATGCACTCGAACGTAGCAAGTCGATGAGCCGTCAGCACGACGCGAAGTGCTTGACGACGAGTGCTCCCGAGCTTCACGGTGACGATCGGGGAGCGGGGGGATGAGCGAGACGAACGGGGGAGGCGAGGCGACGCGCGTCGCGCCGCGGCTCACGATGCGGCCGCCGTGCAGGGCGAGCGTGAGCGTGGACGGTGACTCGTCGCGCGAGCCGAGCGTGGAGAGTGATCGTTCGCATTTGCCCGTGCTCATCACGGGCATCTGCGGGCGGCTCGGGCGGAGGCTCGCTCGGCACCTGCACCGAGAGAGGCCGGTGATCGGCATCGATCGACGATCGTTCGAGGGCAAACCCAAGGACATCGTCCATCACCAGCTCGACCTCCGGCGCAAGAAGACGCAGGACGTCTTCCGCCACGAGCGCCTCGCCGCCGTGGTGCACCTCGGCGTCATGCACGATCCCCGCGTGGATCAGGCCGAGCACCACAGCTGGAACGTCGTCGGCTTGCAGCGCCTCCTCGAGTACGTCGCGCACTACGACGTCCCCAAGCTCGTCGTGCTCTCGAGCGCCAACGTCTACGGCCCTCGCCCCGACAACCCCCAGTTCCTCACCGAGGACGCGCCGCTGCTCGGCGGCGCATCGTTCAGCGAGATCCGCGATCTCATCGAGGTCGACATGCTCGCGCAGTCGTTCTTCTGGAAGCGGCCGCGCACCGAGACGGTGATCCTGCGGCCGGTCCACATCCTCGGCGCCGTGCGCAACGCACCCTCGAACTACCTGCGTTTGCCCGTCATCCCCACGCTGCTCGGCTTCGATCCGATGGTGCAGGTCATCCATCAAGACGACGTCGTCAGCGCCATCGCCCGCGCGCTCGCGCCTGGCGCGCGTGGCATCTACAACGTCGCGGGCCCGCCGCCGCTGCCCTTGTCGCGCCTCGTCGGCATGACGGGGCGGTCCCGCGTCGCCATCCCGCATGCGATCGCGCAAGGCGTCGTCCGTAAGCTCTGGCAGTACCGGGCGACCTCGTTCCCCGCGCCCGAGATCGATCACATCCGCTACGTGTGCATGGTCGACGACACGCGCGCCCGGACCGACCTCGGCCACGCGCCCGCCCACGATCTCGCGCAGACCGTCTCTGCGATCGACGACGTCTTCTGATCGCGTTCACGCGGCGCTCGCGGCAGTGTTCCGTCGTCGGTCGGTGCTTCACGTGGTGCTACGCTCGGCGTCCATCCCCCGCCATGTCCCTCCTCCCCGCGATCCTCGCGGTGACCGCCCAGGCCACCACGCCGCACCTCACCGCGGCGCGCGTCTCGACGCCGCCGGTCCTCGACGGCCGCCTCGACGAGCTCACCTGGAAGCGCGCCAAGGGCAGCGACGCCTTCACGCAGAAGCTCCCCACGCCCGGCAAACAGCCCCGGTATCGCACGCTCGTGCGGGTCGTGTACGACGACGAGGCCGTCTACGTCGGCGTCGACTGCGAGCAGACCGACGACGCGATCATTGCGCGCCTCACGCGGCGTGATCGCCAGGTCGAGGCCGACGCCGTCACGGTCACGCTCGACACGCGCGGCGACGGCAGGAGCGCGCTCGAGTTCGAGATCAACGCGGCCGGCGTCCTCGCCGACGCGCTCCGCTTCAACGACACCGAGATCTCGCGCGAGTGGGACGAGGTCTGGGACGCGCGCGCCGCGCGCACGGCGAAGGGGTGGTCGGCCGAGTTCAAGATCCCGCTCAGGATCTTGCGCTTCCGTGATCTGCCCTCGCAGAGCTTCGGCATGCAGGTCCGGCGCCGCGTCTCCATGCTCCAGGAGGTCGACGAGTGGACGTTCATCCCGCGTGACGCCGGCGGCGAGGTGTCGCGGTACGGCAAGCTCGACGGCTTCGTCGGCCTGAGGCCCAAGGCCGCGCTCGAGCTCCGCCCTTTCGTCGTCGGCGCCCTTCGTTACAGCGAGAGCGAGGCCGAGACGCGCGGCAAGGGCGTCTTCCCCATGGGCTCGGCGGGCCTCGATCTGAAGTGGCATCCTTCGCAGAGCCTCACCCTCGACGCCACGATCTTCCCGGACTTCGGCCAGGTCGAGGCCGATCAGGTCATCCTCAACCTGAGCAACTTCGAGCAGTTTTTTCCGGAACGCAGGCCGTTTTTCCTGGAGGGCGCCGACAACCTCGCGACGCCCCTCCAGCTCGTCTACACGCGCAGGCTCGGCCGCGCGCCCGGGGCGCCCTCGTTGCCCGATGGTGAGTCCGTCGTGGGGCGCGTCGCGCCGGCCACCGTGTACGGCGCGGCGAAGCTCTCGGGCGAGCTCGCCGAGGGGCTCTCGGCCTTCGAGCTGCTCGGCGTCACCGCGCCCGTCCTCGCCGACGTGAAGCGCGCGGATGGCAGCTTCGCGTCACGCGTCGCCGAGCCGCTCGCCGCGTTCAAGGTGCTCCGCCTCCGCAAGGACTTCGGCCCTCGCGCCTCGATCGGCTTCATGGCCACCGCGAAGAGCCGCTTCGAGACGCCGGCCGTGTATCCCACCGTCGATCCCGCGCCCGGCAGCCGCGGGAGGCGCGTGCTCTGTCCGCAGGGTCAGGTCGTCGCACAGGGCGCGCGTTGCTTCCACGACGCCTACGTCGCCGGCGTCGACGGTCGCTGGCGTTCGCCGGGGGGCGAGTACGTGATCAGCGGGCAGGCCGTCGCCTCGCTCGTGCACGACGGTCCGCCGCGCACCATGCCCGACGGCACCGTCGTCTCCTCCGGCGACATCGGCCCTGCGGTGCAGGCGAGCGTCGCGAAGGAGGGCGGCAAGAACTGGATCTTCAAGGCCAGCTACGCCGGGCACGGCCGCCGGGTCGACTACAACGACGTCGGCTACATGCAGCGGCAGAACCTCCACGCGTTCACGGGATCGGTCGGCTTCCGGACGCTCGATCCGTGGTGGGCCACGCTCGAGACCGAGACGTTCATCGACGTGGTCGAGCGCGACTCGCTCGACTGGCTCACGCAGGATCGGATGCTCCTGCTCGGCAACTACGTGCGCTGGGCGAACTTCTGGGAGACCTTCGTGAGTGTCCACGCCAAACCCTCGCGGTACGACGATCGCGAGGTCGGCGACGGCACGGCGCTCGAGCGCGCGCCGCTCTTCGGCGGGGAGCTCTGGATCGCCACGGACAAGCGCAAGCTCGTCGACGGCGAGGCGTGGGTGATGGTGCAGGGCATCGAGACGGGCCTCAACGTGCAGGGCGAGGGCCGCGTCTCCGTGCGTATCTTGCCGCAGCTCGATCTCGAGCTGCTCCCGACCTTCCTCTTCACGCGCGGCGAGCCGCGGTACGTCACGACGATGGGGCCGGGGCACGTCTTCGGCCGGCTGCGCGCGCAGAGCCTGGGGCTCACGATGCGCGCGACGTACACCTTCACCCCGCGGCTGTCGTTGCAGGCGTACGCGCAGGCCTTCCTCGAGGCGCAGGCGTACAGCGAGCTCACGCTCGCGAAGGCGCGCGGGGCAGGCCAGGTCGCTCGGCTCGCGGAGCTCTCGCCCTTCAGCGAGGCGCTCGATCTCGATCCGGACTGGGAGGGCGGATCGTTCAACGCGAACATCGTCTTGCGCTGGGAGTACCGGCTCGGCTCGACGTTGTTCCTCGTCTACACGCACGCGCAGGGCGACGGACGCGCGCCCTTCGGCCGGCGCGCGCGCTTCGACTTCAGTTGGCTCGGGCCACGCCCCTCCGAGGAGACGCTGCTCGCGAAGCTCTCGTACTGGTGGGGTTGACCCTCAGGGGTGGTTTGCGGCTCCGCGCGGAGCTCGAAAGTGGCCTCGGGGGGTGGGGTCGCGTTCCGCGCGGAGCTCGAAAGTGGCCTCGGGGGGTGGTTTGCGGCTCCGCGCGGAGCTCGAAAGTGACCTCGGGGAGTGGTTTGCGGCTCCGCGCGGGGCTCGAAGGTGGCCTCGGGGGGTGGTTTGCGGCTCCGCGCGGGGCTCGAAG